>CBJNAT010000116.1:0-7383 GCA_966434585.1 uncultured Gammaproteobacteria bacterium
GAAAACGAGCTCGAGTCGCTTCGTGCTGCCGGCGTCGACACGCAGTTATGTCCGGATGCACTTGTCGCGATGACACATCCTGACGACAGGTCGAACGTATACGATGCGGTGCGTAAAGCGAGCGACGACTGCAAGAACATCTGCTCGTATCGTTTTCGAGTGGTAACGCCCGCGAGCGAAACCATTCACGTTGAGGCTCACGCCCAGATTCTTCGTGACGAGCACGGTAAGCCCGTCAGAATCCTCGGTGTTTCTTGGGACGTCACAGAGCAGGTGTTACAGGATCAACGTCGTCGAGAACTGCAATCTCAGCTTCGGGATGCCTCGCGCGAAGCAGGCATGGCGGAGGTTGCCACAGGTGTGCTGCACAACGTCGGCAACGTGCTGAACAGTCTGGGCGTATCGGCCGCCTTGGTGGAGTCTCGCCTGCGAAATTCGAGAACGGCTAACGTGCTGCGCATTGCAGGGCTGCTCACCGCGCAAGGCAACCAGATCGGTCAATTCCTCGACGCCGATCCGCGCGGCAGGCAAGCGCTCGAGTACCTGACGCAACTGGGCCACCATCTGACGGCCGAGAATGAGGCGCTCAAATCCGAGGTTGGAGCAATGATGACTCACGTCGGCCACATCCGAACCATCGTGACCGCGCAGCAGACCCACGCTCGCCGGGGTGGCGTCACCGAAATCGTGGATGTTGCCGAACTGGTGGACAACACCATCTCCGTACACTTCGTGGCCTCACCGGATGTCTCCGTTCGACGCGAGTACGACGCTGTACCGCCGCTCACGCTGGACCGTCATAAACTCATTCAGATTTTGGGCAACTTGTTGAGTAACGCGCGCCATGCCTTGATGCAGCGAACGGACGGTCCGCGCGTCCTCACGGTGCGAATCCGCTCGACAGTCTCGTATTCGGTCACGATCGAAGTAGAGGACACCGGTGTCGGCATTGCGTCCGACACGCTGCAACGCTTGTTCGAGTTCGGGTTCACGACGAAGAAAGACGGGCACGGCTTCGGACTGCACTCGAGCGCCATTCTTGCGAAAGAACTTGGCGGTGAGCTCGACGGACACAGCGACGGCCTGAACTGTGGCGCGCGCTTCGTATTGCGTTTGCCGATGGGCGACGGCGAGCGGGAGAGAAAAACTGCTTGATACGGCCTCCGGCTAGCGGCTTGCCCATTCCATCACAATCTTCCCGGACTGCCCCTGCCGCATGATCTCGAATGCCTCATCGAAGCGTTGGTAAGGCAAGCGGTGCGTGATGACCTTGCGGATGTCGAGGCCGCTCTGCAGCAGGCTCGACATCTTGTACCAGGTCTCGAACATCTGGCGGCCGTAGATGCCCTTGATCGTCAGGCCTTTGAAGATGACTTCATTCCAGTCGATCGCCACCTCGTTGGATGGAATGCCGAGCATCGCGATGCTGCCGCCATGATGCATGGTCTTCAGCATCTGTCGAAACGCGGCGGCATTGCCTGACATCTCCAAACCCACATCGAAGCCTTCACGCATGCCGAGCTTGTGCATAGCGTCTTCGAGCGACTCACGTTGCACATTGAGCGCCAACGTGGCCCCCATTTCGCGCGCGAGTTGCAGCCGATAGTCGTTGACATCGGTGATCACGACGTAGCGCGCACCGACGAAACGAGCCACGGCGGTGGCCATGATGCCGATCGGTCCCGCGCCGGTGATGAGTACATCTTCACCGACCACGTCGAAAGCCAGTGTGGTGTGCACGGCATTGCCGAGCGGATCGAGGATGGCCGCGATCTCGTCATCGATCACATCCGGCAGCTTGAACGCGTTGAAAGCCGGGATGACGACGTATTCGGCGAAACAGCCCGGCCGATTGACGCCCACACCCACGGTGTTGCGACAGAGATGTCGCCGTCCCGCACGACAGTTGCGGCAGTAGCCGCAAGTGATGTGTCCCTCGCCGGACACCCGATCGCCGATCGTGAAGCCGGACACCTCAGTGCCGACTGCAACGATCTCGCCGCAGTACTCATGTCCAACCGCCATCGGCACGGGAATGGTCCTCTGCGCCCATGGGTCCCACGTGTAGATGTGCATGTCCGTACCGCAAATGGCGGTGCGCTTCACGCGGATCATCACGTCGTTCGGCCCGACCGCGGGCTCCGGAATATCCATGAGCTCGATGCCCGGCGCGGCTCTGGCCTTGACGAGGGCCTTCATGAAACCAAGCTCAGTTGCCGACCGACTTTCGCAAACGCCTCGATCGCACGGTCCAGATGCTCGCGAGTGTGCGCAGCGGACATCTGCGTGCGGATACGGGCCTTGCCTTGCGGGACGACGGGAAAAGAAAAGCCGATCACGTACACGCCTTCCTCCAACAGCCGCTGTGCCATTTCGGTGGCGACTCGCGCATCCCCCAGCATGACCGGAATGATCGGATGTCCATGTCCCGCCAGCGCGAAGCCAACGTCAGTCATCCGTTCGCGGAAATAACGCGCGTTGTCGTGTAACCGGGAGCGCAGATCGTCGCTCGCATCGAGCAGATCGAGAACGGCCATGCTGGTCGCGGCGATCATCGGCGGGATGCTGTTGGAGAACAGGTAAGGCCGGGAGCGCTGGCGCAACCAGTCGATGATCTCCTTGCGACCGGAAGTGAAACCGCCGCTCGCGCCGCCCAGTGCTTTGCCCAGCGTGCTGGTAATGATGTCGACACGGCGCACCACGCCGCGCAATTCTGGCGTCCCACGTCCGCGCGCACCGACGAAGCCCGTCGCGTGCGAATCGTCCACCATTACCAGCGCGTCGTAGCGCTCGGCGAGATCGCATATCGCATCGAGTCTCGCAACGACCCCGTCCATCGAGAAAACACCATCGGTGGCAATCAAGCGAACGCGTGCATCGCTTGCCCCGCGTAACCGAGATTCAAGCTCGTCCATGTCATCGTTCGCGTAACGCAGGCGTTGTGCTTTGCAGAGGCGAATGCCGTCGATGATGCTGGCGTGGTTGAGCGCATCCGAGATCACGACGTCCTGCTCGTCCAGTAGCGTTTCAAACAATCCGCCGTTCGCATCGAAACACGAGGAATACAGGATCGTGTCCTGCGTGCCCAGGAAGCGGCTGATGCGTGCTTCTAGTCGTTTGTGAACCTCGTGCGTACCGCAGATGAAGCGCACCGAGGCCATGCCATAGCCGTCGCTCGCGAGTGCTTCACGCGCCGCCGCAACGATGCGCGGATCGTTCGCAAGCCCGAGATAGTTGTTGGCACAGAGGTTGATGAGCTCGCGTCCGTCCTGCAGCCGCACGATTGCGTACTGCGGCGAGGCGAGCACGCGCTCCGCCTTGAACAATCCTTGTGCATGCAATGCGTGAGTGTCGGTGGCTAGCCGCTGGAAAAAGTCCTGCTTCATGCGCGTTCTGCCGTAGGATTGCTGCAACGAACGCGCTGCCGAGGCGCAGGGTTCGCATCGTCACGAAAGTAAAGTCTATACGTACCGCATGTCCGAATCTCCACCGGAAAACCCGACCGCGGCAGGGCTACGCATCGATAAATGGCTGTGGTGTACACGTTTCTTCAAGAGCCGTTCGCAAGCGACACAGGCCGTAACGGGCGGGCTCGTGCACGTGGGCGGCGACCGCGTGAAGCCCTCGCGAATGGTCCATGTCGGCGATTCATTGTCCATCACGCGAGGCGATGTCGAATGGGAAGTGATCGTACATTCGATTCCGCAGCGTCGCGGTCCCGCGCCGGAGGCCCGTTCGCACTACGTGGAGACGGAACGCAGTGTGCTGGCGCGGGAACGCAGGCAGGCCATGGCTAGACTCCGAGCGCCGGCGCCGGATGGTAGGCCCGACAAACATCAGCGTCGCGAACTACGCAATCTCAAGAAGGGTTGAGTGCTCAGGTTCGATCGCCCCGCAGCCGCATGGCTATCCCGAGCAACGCCAGTCCCACGCCGAACGCTGCATACGTGGCGAACATGCCTCTAGCGCTCAGATGCTTCTCGAAACCGGGCTGCAGGCGCTTGGGTGTGAGCGCGTAATCGACGAAATATGCTGTCGCCGCGCTGGCGGCACCGCCGAGCAGTTGCATCGGGACCGGACGACGGCGCGCATTGCGCCCGAAGGTGTATTCGTGGATCGCCGCCCAGAAGATCGACGTGAGCTGATGAATCAGCAGACCCGGTAGTGTATTGCGCAATGTCGCGCGAGTTTCGCGCGTGCCGCGTTCGCCCCAGAGCCACTGGCTCGGACCATTCAGCGGCGCCACGGCGTTGTTGCATTCGAGCTTGCCCGCGGCGGCCATGGTCGCAGCCGATAGCAATCCTGCTGTCGTTCCCGAGATCGCCACCACTCGGACGGACTCCTGCCAGCGCGACATCGTGCTGCTCCTCTGATGTGACCCATGAGGAACGATGCAACCACCATTGGGTTCCGGGAGTGATGGCTTTGCGCATATTGCTGACAGGTGCGACGGGTTTCATCGGTGGGCAGCTGCTGCCCGCATTGCTCGCGCGCGGACACGAGGTCGTGTGCGCAGTCCGCGATCCGGGCCGGCCGCTGCTTGCCAATACTGGGAACGTTAAATACATCGAGGCGAACTTCACGCGCGATCTCACGCCCGAGGCTTGGTTGCCACGCTTGAACGGCATCGACGTGGTGATCAATGCGGTGGGGATTCTGCAGGAGCGAGGCGCGCAGACGTTCGAGGCATTGCACACACGTGCGCCGCAAGCACTGTTTCTCGCCTGCGAGCAGGCAGGTGTCCGCCGGGTCATCCAGATTTCGGCACTCGGCGCCGACGCCGAGGCAACCAGTCGCTATCACCAGAGCAAGAAGGCCGCCGACGATCTGCTCGCCCAAACTCATCTTCGCTGGGTCATCGTGCAGCCATCGCTGGTGTTCGGGACGGCCGGCACCAGCGCGCGGTTGTTCACGCTGCTGGCGAGTCTGCCGTTGATGCCGGTGTTGGGCGACGGACAGCAGCAGGTACAACCCGTGCACATCGACGATGTCGTCGCGACGGTGATGGCGTTGCTCGAGCCGGACAGCCTGTCGCAGGTTCGCGTTCCTGTGGTGGGCCCACAGCAAGTCTCGTTCGAACAGTTCTTGCGAGTGCTGCGCGCACGCATGCTGTTGCCGCGCACGCTGACGTTCCGCACGCCGATGCCGCTCGTGCGGTTGTCCGCTGCGCTCGGTTCGATGATTCCCGGTCTGATGCTCGATCGCGAAACGCTCGCCATGCTCGTGCGGGGCAATACGGCGCCCGCGGAACTCGTGACATCGCTCCTCGGGCGTCCGCCGCGAGCAATGGTCTCGTTCATTCCACAGGAGTACGCCACGGAAGTGCGCAGAAGCGCACAACTGCGCTGGCTTTTGCCGATCGTGCGCATCGCGCTCGCGCTCGTTTGGATCGTGACGGGCATCGTCTCCTTCGGCTTATTCCCGACGGAGCAAAGTTTCGAACTGCTCGCGCGCGCCGGCGTGCCCGCGCTGCTGCAGCCACTCATGCTCTATGGCGCGGCTGCGCTCGATGTGTCGATCGGCGTGGGGCTGTTACTGCTCAAGCGCCGTCAGTGGCTTTGGCTACTACAAGCTGCCCTGATCCTCGGCTACACCCTCATCATCACCATCAAGCTTCCCGAGTTCTGGCTGCATCCGTATGGACCTATTCTGAAGAACTTGCCGATGCTCGCAGCGATTGTGCTGATGTACGAGCTCGAGAGACGCTGAAGAGCACCTCATGGAGTACTTCGTCGCCAAGTGGTTGCACATCCTCTCGTCCACGCTGCTGTTCGGCACGGGCCTGGGCTCCGCGTACTACATGTTTTTTGCGAGCCTCACGCGCGATCCACGCGTGGTGGTCACAGTGGTCAAGTACGTCGTGGTCGCCGATTGGTTGTTCACCACCACTACGATCGTCTTCCAGCCGCTCAGCGGATTGTATCTCGTGCATCTGATGGGCATCCCCCTGACCAGTCGTTGGCTCGTTTGGACGTATGCGCTCTACCTGCTTGCGGGCGCAGCATGGCTGCCGGTGGTGTGGATGCAGATCCAGATGCGCAACATGGCACGAGAAGCGGTTGCCGCGAACGCTGCGTTACCGGAGCGCTATTGGCGCTTTCTCAAGATGTGGGTTGCACTTGGGGTCGTCGCGTTCGCCGCGTTGGTCATCGTCTTCTATTTGATGGTGGCGAAGCCCGCATGAGCCTCACAGAGCGCCCATGTCCTTCAACGCCGTATCGATCACTTCGCGGTTCTGCGCGCTCGCGTTATCGTTCGCGGCCACGGCGTCTGCCTGTTCGAATAGAGGTGCAAACAGCCCGAGTTTGTCGACAGCGCCGCGCAATTGCGCATGCCCTTTCCGGGTGAACACGTCATCCCAACGGTCGCGAACTTCATCCCAAAAGGTCTGCGTCTTTGCGAAGTATCGGTCCGCCGCGGCGAAGTCGAAGTCCTTCAAACGGTCGTAACGCGCCACGCCGTATTCGCGTGCGAGATAAGGGCGGGCGGCATCGAGCTGTCGCGCTGGCGTGAGGACAGCTTTCAAGTTGTTTTCCTCCTGTATCCAGCCCGTGGCATGCACGGTGTGACGATTAGTACCGATGAGCGCCTGATAGTCGTTGCGCACGCTCCATTCGCGGCGGGGCAGGGGACGCCACGTATCCGCGCTGGCCCACGTGGAAAAGGTGCCGGTGTGTTCCCAACGACCAACGCTCGCGTAGCGCGGCGATTCGTCGACCTGATACACCGTTTGGGACCAGGTTCCCCGCCGTTCCTGAGCAGAGAGCGTGCGACGCTCCCAGCGATCGCGGCCGCGGTACTCGACCATCGTCTGCGGCTGATAACGCCAGTCTTGCCGCCAGTGCTTGGTGATCATCGGTTCACTCACAGCACCGTCGGGAGCGACCATGCGCATCTGGAGGATGTGCACGAGACTGATGAACGAGCCGGTATCCCGATCCACGTAAACCTTTTCCGTGGCCCACGACTGATAGGGCGCGATTCTCTTCTCAAGTGGAACGTACGTGGCCACTTCAAGGAAGTCGAAGGTCACTCGATACGTACCGCTCATCGCGAGGATGGCGCGTCGGTCTCGCTCGAAGTCTGCGATGCCTGTTGCGCGGATCGCTTGCCATGCGAGCGATGGGCTCATCTCGAGCTCGACGGGCGCGCCTCGTGTAGTGCCGCCTCGCGGCTTCGATGCCGGCGCATCGAGCGGCCAGGAAAAGGTGTACCGCGGCTCGGTCTCGCTTGCGTGGGCAGGCCAGACGAAGGTGAGCAGCAAAGCAAGCAGCAGGTGTTTCATAGCCGTGGCTAAAGTGCGAGTCGAATGACGTCTGTATGAACCCTCGAGATCAACGCCGGAACGGTCGTATGCGTCGCGCGCAACGCATGGGCTGACGT
>CBJNAT010000117.1:0-7374 GCA_966434585.1 uncultured Gammaproteobacteria bacterium
CGGACTCCCGACTCCCGACTTCGTTTCAGGTACCATTTCGCGTGCCGCGGCCCGCGACAGACCGCGGATGCCTTCCTTGTTGCCAGCATAGATGGCGTGACCCACACCGCCAAAAATCCCCTCGCGAGAACCGAAGTTGATGATCGAGCCGCCATGTGCTTTGAGTGCTGGCAGGGCAGCCATCATGTGATGGTAGGTGCCCGCGAAACCACTGCCGACGATGAGATTGAAATCGGCTTCCGTTGATTCCTCCAGTGGCTTGCCTGGCGTGGTGGCTTGCGCATTGTTCACCAGGATGTCCAGCTCACCGAGCCCGACGCCCTGCCCTGCGCCCGTGATGAGCGCCACCTTGCCTGCCAGCTTTGTCATGTCAGCACCTCTTATCGAGTTTTCCATCAGTTCAGGCCGTCTACACGCGGTCGTACATTCAGTCGGTGAACGTCGCGCGCTCAATGAAGACCGAAGCGTTCGCTGTAATCCGCAAACGTACGCGCGATGTCTGCGGCTTTCAAACCGAACGGTTCCAGAGAATAGGGATAACGGCCATAACGATCCGGGCGATGGGCAGGATCATCGAGCCAGCGGCGCATGTGCCGATCGGCTTCGGCCGTGAACGGCAGGCCGAATCTGGCGTACACCGACTGCAATACGCCGATCGGATCCTTGGTCAGATCTTCGAAGCGCAAATGCACGATGCGCGGATCATCGACGAGAGGATCGGCAAGCACACGATCGATGCCGGCGCGAGTGGCCTGTATGTACCCCTGTGCAAACTGATGCCAATCGATCTTGCCGTTCGTGATCGCATGATAGAGCACCGCTGAAATCGCCAGCGTGGACTGATGTACTTCCACCGGATCGCGATGCGGCCAGATGCAAATTGCGTCGGGAAATTCGGCGAACAGATCCTCGAGCTGGAACTGATGCGCGCAGCCTTTGACCACCCAACGTCGCTTGGGCTGCTGCCACTGCAGATGCTGTAGGAATTGCTTCTGGAACGCATAGCATGCTCGCGGATCGGCAGTGTCGCCGAGATTCATGATCGCGAGTGCCGGGATACGAAAAAGCAGCGTCGGATACACATTCTGGAAATCGATCGTGTGGATTTCCTCGTCCTCGATCAGCGTATGCACGCCGTCGTCCCAGTACGGATGCATCGCCAGCATGCCGGGCGTGTATTGGTTCCAGCTGTCCATCTCGCGTTGCGCAGCTTCCATGCGACCTCTGGCGACGGGCATCTCGCCAGGGGGCGGGGACGGCTGATGTGTATGCCACCACATTGGGCCTTGATGAGCCGGATCAGCGGCAAGCAGGGAATGCAACAACGTCGTACCGGTACGCGAATAGCCGATGACGAAGATCGGTCGCTCGATCTTCTCCTGCGCAATCGCAGGAATGCGCTTTCGATCGACCGCAAGCAGCAGACGCGTGATGACGACTTGCAGTATCTGACGACGGGCGACGATCGCCTGGTCCGCGCTCAGGTGACCGTTCTGGTTCAACCACTCAGTGAAGGTCTCCAAGCGTCGCATGAAGCCGTCGTCCAGCACACCGAAATGACCAGTGGCATAGCCGGCGGAGCGGATGATTTCACTGGCATCTAATCGCACGGCTGTGTCCTATCGATAGTTCACGCCCGGTGCGAAAACACCTGCGTTGAGGAACTGCCCGCCATCGGCGTATATCGGATGACCGTTGATGAAGCACGCTTCGTCCGACGCTAGATACATCGCGGCTCCTGCAACGCACCGCGCCCACGACGCTACGGTCGAGCTCGGTCGCGAAATCTTCCTCGGCCTTTGACTCGAACGCATTCCAATGTGCTTGCTGCCAATTGCAGTTGGCGAGCACATGGAGACTACCGAACCTTGACCGCATCCTCGATCGCGCCACGTTCGCTCTTCGACGCAACGTCGCACTGGAAGAACTTCGCGGTGCCGCCGGCGGCTTCGATTTCCTTGACGAGTTCCGCGCCTTTGCTCGGATCGCTGTCGATGAGCGCCGTCTTGGCGCCCTCGCGCGCAAAGCGGATGGCGATGCCGCGACCGATGCTGCTGCAGGCGCCGCTCACGGCGGCGACTTTTTCCTGTAGCTGGTTCATGACGCGACATCGAGCCGGCCCCACCGCGCTGTAATCGTTGCGACGAGCTCTTTTACTTCGTCCTCGCGGGCCGCGTCGGAACGCACGAACATCGCCTCGTAGCCGTGCGCGCGCAACAGTGCCTCCAGTGCCTGGCCTGCAGCCGAGGTGATGTCCGTGAATGCCACTTTGGCGCCTTCGCGCGCCAAGCCTTCGACAGTCGCCTTGCCGATGCCCGATGCACCTCCGGTGACCAGGGCGACCTTGCCGTCATAGCGCTTGCAGATCATCGGCATACCCCCGCGTGGAAGTCAGCCCGTCCACCGTCAGTTGCGTACCCCCGGTCTGGAAGGCGGGGCTGGGTACGACAAGTCTCGAGACCGATGCTGCCGGAATAGGACCAGCATGCTTGACAGCTGTAAAGCCACGGCGCGAATACACGGAACCATCGTCCCGATACAGCCTGCCTCACATGGCCTTTCATCGACTGTTCTTTAGCCATGTCGAGTCGGTAAGATCATCCCAGTTTGCCCATCAGATCAAGTCTTACTGGGCTTACACCTGTAAATAATTCGTGCGGCGCAGAACATTGGCCGCATGCTGAGTTCCGAGTCCGTGCAGGAGACAGCAAGAAACATGGCTGCAAGAGGGAGAACTCGAAAGGCTCGCCAAGCAGTGCGCGAGCCCGTGAATCGCGCGAACCCCAAGCGCGGTGCGCGCGCACGGCTGGAGGCCGCGACCGTCAAGCTGATCCGCAAGCAAGGCTTCCGTGCAACGAGCGTGGACCAGATCGCGCGCGCCGCGGGCACGACGCGCACGACCTTCTACCAGTACTTCAAGAGCAAGAGCGATCTCATCCACTTTCTGCAGCAGTCGTTCATTGCGCCGGAGATGATCGCCATTTCGAAAAAGCTGGACGATATCCACAACCCCAGCTGGGATAGCTTGCGTGAGTGGATCGTCGAGTACTCGAAGACATGGGACCGTGTTCACGTCTTCTTCGAAGCGTACTCGGAGGCTTTGGCCACCGACGCCGCTGTCGCCGCCACGGCCATTCCGAATACCTACTGGGTGACGGGGCATATGACGAACCTGCTCGATCGTTTCACCGGCAGCGAGCGGCAGCGAGTACATGACAAGCTCGTCATCCTGATTTCCGTGATCAGTCAGATGCTCGCGCTGACGAAAGGGCAGCACGACGACCCGCGCAATTCTCATCTGCTCGACAATTTCGCTGACTTGTTCTGGGACGCGCTGTTTTCCCGACTACCGCCGCCGAGGCCGCCTGCGCACACTGCCATGCCGAAGAATGCGCGCTTCCCGACGAACGCGGCGCAGTCTGCGCTGTACCGCCGCCGACCGGACTAGAAACGATGAAGACAGCACCGAGCTATTTCCTTTCGGCCACGAACCCAGTGGCCAACGTCGATCAACGGGATCGGGAGCAGCTCGCGATCAAGTTGTTCGCACGAGCCGATGTGCAAGCGGCTTGTCGCCGTGCTGAAGAAATGTGGCGACGCGTAACCGATCGCTTGATGCCGCCCGATCAGATGGCGCTGTTTTGCGATGCAGTGGCCAACTATTGTTTCAAGTGCACGATGGTCGCCGCGAATAGCGATGCCAACTATCCGCAAGTGCTACGGGTCTACACGCAAGCAGCAGAGTGGTTCGGCCATCGCGTGCCGGGATCGAAATGGGGTGGCGACAATCCAGACAACGCCTATCGCATCATTCCCGTCAGTGCAGACGGGCGTTACGAGTTACAGGGTCAGCGGCAAGTCGAGCCGTCGACCTACGTCACGTATCAGCTCGTTGCCGACAGCTGCACCTCGGTGACCGTGGGATCGCTCGAACAACTCGACCTCGACATCGGCGCGGACGGCCGCTATGTCCTCACGCTCGATGCAGATCCAGCGAACGGCCGTCGCAATCATCTGACCATTGCCCCGAATGCACGCTACTTGTTCATTCGCGACTCGATGGGCGATTGGGAGAAGCAATCCCCCGATGCGCTCCGGATCAAGCGCGTGAACGCGCCGACCCGTGCCCCCTCGAGCGAAGACGAACTGGTCCCCACAGCCGTGCGTGACATCGTCTCCGATGTGTTCTACGCCTATTACGCAGGGCGCCTCTTCTTCAATGCACCGCAGATGATGTCGCCGCCGGAAGGCGCCGGAGGCGTAGGCGGGCTGATCACGCAGCAGGGAAGCCTTGGACATTTCACGCTTCGCGAGGATCAAGCGGTCATCATCACTGCGAGCGCGGGCGGCGCCACGTATCGCAACATCGTCTTGCACGACTTGTGGTTGCGCAGCCTCGAGAATCGCGATCACCTCACGAGCCTCACCAACGCACAAATGAAAGCCGATCGCGATGGACGCGTCACGTACGTCGTCTCGATCGCCGACCCCGGCGTGCACAACTGGCTGGATACAACCGGCCTTCACGATGTCCTCGTGCTGCATCGCTGGCATGCATCTTCCGTCCGTATAGCTCGTCCAGGAGACACATATGGCACAAGCGCGGAGTTCTAATCGATGGCTGGTACTGGCGCTCGCCGTCACGATGCAAGCGGTGACGATCGGGATAGCGTCCTATTCCTTCGCGTTTTTTGTCGTTCCCTGGATGGATGAGTTCGGCGCTCTCAGGGGTACGTTGATGATCGCGGCAACGGGCTCGGCGATTGGCTCCTCTGTGCTGTCACCCATGTGCGGATATCTGCTGGACAGATTCTCGAGTCGTTCCCTCGTCTTGGCGGGAGCTGCCATCTTCGGCGCTGGCCTCGTAGGCATCGCCGCTGCGCCCAGCAGTGTCTGGGTGATATCGATCTTCGTGCTCGTGTTGCCGTTCGGCATGGTGCTGGCCGGCACCCTCATGGCCGCCACGTTGGTCGCTCGAAGCTTCGTTCAACGCCGCGGGATGGCCTTGGGCATCTCGGCCCTGGGCACCTCTCTAGGCGGGCTCGTCATGCCCATCGTGATCACCCAGGTTCTCGCCGTTCACGACTGGCGAACGCTATTCGTCATCCTCGCTGGGCTGGTGTTTGTGCTGGTCATCGCTCCCGCGACGTTCATCCTGCGACATGATGGCGTGGATTCGAGTGGCGCTACACCTGCACACAAGGGCTTCGACATCGATCTCATGCGCTCTCCCGCGGTGCTCAAACTCGGAGTGGCCTTCCTCATCCCCAGTCTGATCTTCCTCGCTGTCATGCAGAATCTTGGCTCGCTGGCCACCGATCTGACCATCCATCAACAGCACGCAGCCTGGATCGTCAGCACAGCTTCAGCGGCGATGGTCGCAGCCAAGTTGCTTTCCGGCGCACTCAGCGATCGCTGGGATCACCGCCTGCTGTACGGCGGCATATTGGCCATTCAAGCTGCCGGTCTTCTCATCTTGTCGATGGCTTCCAGCTTTGTGTCGCTGCTCGCCGCCGTGATACTGGTCTGCATAGGTTCTGGCGGCAATCTGCCGATCATTACTTCGTTCGCAGCCAAGACCTGGGGATCCGCACGTTTCGGTCAAATGATGGGCGTGGTCTTCGCGATGGCGGGCCTCGCAGGTACAGGTGCGATGCTTGCCGGGATCATCCGCGATGCCAGCGGCAGCTATGCCCCGGCGTTCGCAGCCCTCATATTGATACTGCTCCCCGCGGCGTGGTGCTTTTTCTCTTTGTCGACCAACTTGCCCCCAAGGTCACAAGAGGTCGCCTGATCACGAGGTCACAATCCTCATCTCGTCGCTCACGAGTGGTTGGTCGCCGCACGAACCACGATTCACGTCGCGTGCGGCTTCACCAAGACCTTGCACTGTGTGGTCGGCTTGCGCAGCGACTCGAACACTTCGGGTAGCTCTTCGTATCCCACCGTGTCCGTGATCATGGTGCGCGGCTCCACTCGCCCGCTGTCCAGCACGTCGGCCACGATCTGGAATTCTCCAACGCTGTAGACCATGGAGCCCTGGATGCGCACCTGCTTGAACATGGCAAGGGAAGGAATGATGGTGTCAGGCAGCATGCAGTTCCCGAGCACGATCACTGTGCCACGAGGGCGCACGAGGTTGATCGCTTGCGCGAGCTGGCCGGGCACGCCGATGCATTCGAAGACCACATCGGGCAGGCCGCCGAGCGCCGCATTCACATCCGTCATCAATTCATCCGAGGTTTGCACGAATGCGGTTGCGCCCATCTCCATCGCAATCGCTTCGCCGCGGCGCGAGCGCGACACGACCGCAATGCGCCCTGCCCCCACATGTTTCGCCCAGAACACGCAGCCAAGGCCGATCGGCCCTGCGCCGAGTACCAACACTCTCGCACCGGGCTTCAGCTCCGCCAGCGTCACGCCATGCAACGACACGGCGAGCGGCTCGACCAACGCGCCATCTTCGACCGAGAGCGTGCTCGGCAGTTTGATGGCCGCGTGCGTGGCCGCTATCGCATACTGGCCGTAACCGCCAACAAGGCCGATGAGGCCCTTCTCGCACCAGATCGTCTCGCCCGCCAGGCAGCTCGCGCACCGCCCGCAACCGATGACCGGCAAAGCCGCGGCAACATCGCCCGTTTTGAAGCGCGTGACGCCGGGACCCACCGCAACAACCTCGCCTGCGAACTCATGCCCGATGACGGTACCCTCGGGGAAAGTTTGCGCATGCCCGTCCGTCATGTGCAGATCGGTGCCGCAGATGCCGCAGCGAGCCACCTTGATCACCATCTCGCCAGGCCCTGGCGTGGGGTCCGGGAGCGTTTCGATGGCGAGCGGCTTGCCCACCCCTTTGAAGACGGGTGCTTTCACTGGTTCTGCCTCACCGCATCGAAACGGACGTAAAGATGTTCGGGAACACGCATCATGCCGCCGCGAATCTGGGGCAATGGCTTGTCAGGATCGAGCCGCAGATTCGGCAGTCGATCGAGGATCGAATTCAACGCACGCGTCATTTCCACGCGTGCGAGATGTTGCCCGATGCAGATGTGCGGCCCGGTCGCGAAGGCAACGTGCCGCGCGCCCCGCGGTCGGAAGATGTCGAAACGCTCGGGATTCGGAAACTTCTCTGGATCGCGATTGGCCGAACCTGCGACGACATCGAGTATCGCTCCCGCAGGAATGTGGACACCACCCAGGGTGACATCCTCGGCGGTCATGCGCGTCTGCACGAGCACCGGTCCGTCCCACCGCACGGCTTCTTCGATGGCCTGGGCAATGAGCGTGCGATCGTTACGCACGGCCTCGAGTTGATCCGCGTTCTGCAACAGCCCTGTAAGCAGCACGCTGGTGCCGCGATAAGTCGTGTCGCCGCCT
>CBJNAT010000118.1:0-7362 GCA_966434585.1 uncultured Gammaproteobacteria bacterium
TCCAGCCTGCGGACGTGCGTACGGCATGGTCGTCATACCAGCCGTTACCTTCCCAGAACTCGCCGCCCGGCACGCCTTTGCGATACAGGCGCCAGTGTGCGTAGGTGACGCACTTAGCCTCCTCACCTCGCACGTCGATGAGGTGATTGGACATGATGTGCTGGGTACCGTCGAACGCATCGTGGTAGGCGACGAAGTCCCTCTTGAATACGTCCAGCCCCTGCCAACGTGCCGTATCGCTGTATCGGGCATCGATGTCCGGCGTGAATATCTGGTCGAACAGGTCGAAATCCTGCGTGTCGACCGCAAAGCCATAGAGATTGATGATGTGCGTGATTTCTTCGCGGTCGCTGGCCATGTTTCTCTCCTTCCAAGCGTTACTTTGAACTTCTCTCAACAGTGGTCGGGATCTCGTCCTGGCGTGGTGCTCGCGTGAGTTGCATGCCACCGCTGACGGGCAGGTTGACTCCGCTCATGAAATGCGGACCGCTCAGCATGACCGCGATACGCGCGTAATCTTCCGGCATGCCGACACGGCCCAATGGGATCTCGCGCTCGAATACTTGCTCGGCGCCCGGCACGGCGAAGATGTGCCGCGCCATCTCCGTCTTGATGGGACCGGGAAGAATCGAGTTCACGCGTATGCCACGACCGCCGTATTCGAGCGCGGCATAGCGCACGAGACAGTCGGTTGCCGCCTTGGCACAGGCGTAAGGAAAGAATCCGAGCAGTGGCTGGGCGGCGGACGAGGTCGAAAAGAGCGTGATCGATCCGCCGTCGCGCATGACTGCCGCCATCTCTCTAACGAAGGCGACGTGCGCGAGGAAGTTAACGTCGAGCGAGCGCTGTACGTCGGCGAGCTTCGTGTCAGCGATCAAGCCAACCACGGGCCTCGCAGCACAGTTGATGGCAATGTCGATGCCGCCGAACTGATCCTTGGCGGTGCTCGCGAGTGCGGCAATCTGCTCTTCGCGGGCAGCGTCGCAGCGCACTGCGATGCCGCCAATGCGCGCGGCGAGTGCTTGCAGCGGCGCTTCCCGCCGCGCGGCTACGATGACCTTGGCGCCCGCGGCACTGAGGTGCTCAGCGATCGCCCAGCCCGTGCCGCCCTCGGCAGACGCGCCGAGCACGATCGCGACCTTGCCTTCGAGCTCCGCCACTGCCGTCGTGCGCGTATCAATAAGCTTTCGGTAGGCCATACATCTTCTCTGCGATGTAGCTCAGCACGATCTGGTTGTTGACCGGAGCGACGGTGTTGTTCTGAGCTGCGATGTAGAACGGCAGAATGTCTTGAGTAACGTCGACGCCCGCGCCGCCGAATGTCGTCATGGCGATCTCGGCGGCCATCTTGAACGCCTCCGATGACAGGATCTTCACCATGTTCGCCTCCATGCCGATCGACTCGCCGCGATCGTGCTTTTCCGCGGCGAGGTACATCATCGTGCGCGCCGCCTCGACATACGTTTTTGCCCGCGCGATTGGATGCTGGATCGACTGATAGGCACCGATCGGCTTATCGAAAGGAGCACGCACTTTCGCGTACTCGGCGGCGCGATTCAGCACGTAGTCGGCTTGACCCACGTTCAACGCGGCGACCAGCAGCCGCTCCGGGTTCAGTGAGTCGAAAAGACTGTTGAGCCCGTGACCTTCCTCACCGACCAGCGCGTCCGCTGGCATTCGCACGTTGTCGAAATAGGTGTGGTAATTCTTCTCCGGCAGATACATGCCGATATTCATCTGCGTGGCGCTGATGCCGGGGAGCTTCGTGTCCAAGATGAACAAGGACAGGCCTGTCTTGCGATTCTGCTTATCCAACGGAGAGGTGCGCGCGACGAGGAGGCAATACGCGGATTCTACGAACGCGGTCTGATACGTCTTGCCGCCGTTCAACAGATACGTACCGTCAGGTTGTCGGATAGCCGTGGTTTTGATCTTGAAGGTGTTCGTACCGGCATCGGGTTCGGTAATACCGAAGCTGAAGAACTCTTCTCCGGTCGCCGTCGGCGGCAGGTAGCGACGTTTCTGCGCTTCACTTGCATGACGCAACAGCAGCTCGCGGGACATGAAGGCAGTGACAGCGATCGGCAGCAGGAGCGCTTCACGATGCAGCAGGTCGACCGCCAAGACGATATCGCGCAACGATCCACCCGAGCCACCATATTCCTCGGGTAGCCCCATCCCCAGGAGTCCCGTGTCGGCCCAAAGATCCCAAAGCTTCTTGGGAAACTCGTTCTTTCGGCCGCATTCGGCGACGTAGCCGCGATCGATACGCTTGATGATGCTGTGACAAATTTCCCGAACGGCTTCACTGGTTTCAGACATATAACGTCGCCTCTAAAACGAATTCAATGGCCTTCACTCTGGCAACAACAACGTAGTCTCGACGTCGCACACGACGCCGGACTGGGTACGCAACTGGATCGACAACTCGATATTGCGCTTGCCCTCGCGCGTCTCTGAGCGAACGACGCGACCCGAGCCGATCAACGTATCGCCCGGATAGACTGACGCCTTCATCACCATCTTGCGTCGTGCGATGAAAGCCGCTGGCCCGGCCCAATCTGTCGCGACCCGATCGGCTATTCCCTGCAGTGCCACGGTGTTGAGATAGATCGACTTCTGGCCCTGACGCTGTGCATAGAACGGGTCGTTGTGGCCTGGAAACAAATCCCATGTCGCCATGGGCGTCATGATTACCTTTTCGTACGTGACCTCGAGCGAGATCTCGGGCAGCACATCGCCGGCAGCGGCGCGGATCGGAGTGGGCAGCGTCATCAGCCAGCCCTCGGTGTGAAACGGAACTGGATGTTGGTGCTGGTTGCGACCTTCTCACCCGCTTCGTTTTGGTAGGTCGCTACCGTGGTGACGAAATGGCCCACGCCGAGTCGTGTGTCTTTCTCTTCCGAGATCTCCGTCGCCACATCCCAGAAATTCAGCGTCTCGCCGACATAGATCGGGCGGTGATAGATCGTCTCGGTCGACACGTTGATGATGGTCGAGCCGGGCAGCGGCAGTTTCATCAACATGAAGTCGAGCTCGGACTCGCGATCCGGCAACCAGGGCAATGGCATCGTCCAGGTCTGCAGCATGGCTGGCGGTGCGATCGGTCGGCCCCACAGACGCGCAGAAAGTGCTGCGTCCCAATAAGCAGGGTTTGCGTCCTCGATCATCGCGCAGTATTGAGCGATGCGGACTTCGCTCACGGGATGGGAGCCGAAATTCACCGGCGAGCGCTTGCCTAAGAGCGCCTTCGCCTCCTCGTAAGTACCTTGCGTTGGCGCTGTCCGATCCTTTTTCTGCACGTCTTCCCCCATTGCTTTCACTCTCCCGTCGGTCGGACTCATCCGTTCACACCTAATATGACTGCACTGGTTGGCACGCCACTGCCCGCGGTGACGAGCACGTTCTGGACCTCGCGCACTTGGTTCACTGCCGTACCGCGCAGTTGGCGCACGGCTTCCGCGACGCCGTTCATGCCATGGATGTAGGCCTCACCCAACTGGCCACCGTGCGTGTTGACCGGCAGCGCGCCACCGATGTCGATGGTGCCGTTCTTGATGAAATCCTTGGCCTCACCGTATCCGCAGAATCCGTAGCCCTCGAGCGAAGGCAATACCGTCGGCCCGAAATGGTCATAGAGGATGGCGATCTGAATATCTTTGGGCGTCATGCGAGCGGCTGCATAGAGCTGTCGCGCCGTGGCCGCGCATTCGTCTCGTGGACTGATGTCGTCTCGATAAAAACCAGCCAGGCCCAACGTGCCGGCAGGAGAGCCCTGCGCGGCTGCGCGAATCAGCACGGGCTTCTGCCGCAGGGATTTAGCGCGCTCGGCGCTCGTGATCACGACGGCAACGGCCCCATCGCTCTCCTGGCAGCAGTCGAGCAATCGCAGCGGATCGGCAATCATGCGTGAGGCATGGTAGTCCTCGCGCGTGATCGGCTTGCCATAGAAAAACGCTTTGGGATTGGTCGCGGCGTAACGGCGCGCGGCGATCGAATAGGTGGCGAAATCTTCGGTGGTGGCGCCGCTCTCATGCATGTAACGGCGCATCATCATCGCGATCATCGCGGCCGGCGTCATCAGCCCCTGCGCGCCGTGGTACGAGAACACGACGTTGTCGCTGGTGGGCGGCAGCGCATGCAGCGGCGCGCCGAAGCGGTATTCGGATCGCTCGTTCATCGCGCGGTAGCAAACGACGACCTCCGCAACACCGCTCGAGATCGCGAGGGCTGCTTGCAAGAAGGGCGCGCACGCTGCACCGCCGCCTCCGCCAGTGCGACTGAAGAACTTCAGGTCGCGACCGCCGATGCCGCGAAACACTTCCTGCTCGGAGTTGTTGTCGATGGTGTAAGTGGACATGCCATCGACTTCGGCAGGATCAATGCCGGCATCTTCCAGCGCGGCAAGCGTCGCTTCGATGGCGAGCTGCAGTTCGCTGCGGCCCGAGTTCTTCGAGAACTCGGTCGCACCATAGCCTGCGATCGCGGTTTGGTTGACGTAGCTGGGCATGGTGCTGCTCATGCGTTGGCCAATGTAAAACGGAACGCAGCGATCGCACCACGCCGTAAGAACTCGATCGAGACGGGCGCATCGATGGACATGCGCTCGATCGGTGTGCCGTCCATCGCGCCGATGAAGCGAATGCCCTCCTCCAGCGTGACGAGTGCGACAGGATGAGGCGTCGAGAAACCCGGCAACGGCGGATGATAGTGAACGGTGTAGCTGTGAATACGTCCGCGACCGCTCAGCGGTGTCGCTTGCCATGCAAGCGAGTGGCAGCGCGGACAACAGGGGCTCGGAGGATTGCGCAGTACGCCGCATGCAGCGCACTTCTGCGCCAACAACTTGCCCTCTTCGAGCCCACGATAGAAGAAATCGAAGTCCTTGTTCGAGCACGGAGCATTGTGCCCGTTGGGGCCAAGCTTCTGATTATCGGCAGACGTGGTCATCAGGCCGCGCTCCACTTTGCATGCGGTCTCGGATCGTTCATGTCCATGCACCTCTAGAGTGGCCGGCAGCGACGCGCGACGTAATCGTTCCACTGCACTTCTTGCGTCTCGCCCCACGCGATGACGCCTGGAAACTGCGGCGATGTCCAACGCGTCAAACCACAATGGCAAAGCGCGTTCTGCCAGCAGTGCCAGGGGTTGCTGGCGGTCACTTCGCCAACGAAGCGAAAAGCACGGCCATCTTCGGCAACGCAGTCGATCGTCGCGCGCACAGGCCGCAAACCGTCTTCCGCGCGCTCGGTGACCTTCGACATGCTTTCCAGGCGCAGCATGCGACCGTGATCGTAAATCCACGCATCGCTCATCACGCGCTCGGGCGCCACTTCATACAAGCTTGCCCAGTCGGGTCCGCGCGCCGGATCGTCATGACCGGAGATGCAGAATGAGAAATCTTCCGAGAAGGCGCCGTTCAACCAAGCGTACGGCGGAATGCGATGACCTTCTTCGGGACGACGCTCGCCCCATGAGCGGTCGCGGATCGATAAGTTGTCGAAGCGATGTTCGCGCCCTTCGAACACGACCGAGCCTACGGCGCGCATGGTCTGTTCAAAGTGGCGGTTGTTGGCGCGGACAATCGGCGGCTGTACCGCCTCCTGCACCATGTCCAATTTGAAAGCTCGCGCTGCGTTCTCGTACTCGATGCGCATGCGCTGCAACGGTTTTTCGAATGTCACCTTCAGGCCATTGGCGAGGCGAATATTGCCTGCGGCATCGAAGACCGTGTCGGGCGTGAAGTTGCGGAAGTCGAATAACTCCGCAGCGAGATGCTCCCGTTTGTGGCCGAAATGCGCGAACAATCCGCCCGTGCACAGATTGAGATTCGGATGCGTCCAGATATGGATGAAACCGTGCAGGCGCGATTCGGGCTCGTAAAAACCCCAGTACCACGTCTCCGTCATCTCATAATGTTTTTCGGGCTGCGCTCGCCCGTGGTAGCCCTCGTCGGCGTCGGTGAGCTTTCCGAAGCCGCGCTGGCTGCGCGTCCACTCGATCGTCTCACTCATGTTCAGCCCTCTGCGTCATCACTGCGTCAAGCACCGCGACTTCATACTTCGGGATGTAAATGGTGCCTGCGACGCACAGCGCCGTGTCTTTCACTTGAGGAAGCAAGAGCGAATTGAGCGAGCCGAGGCAGGCGATCAGATTGCGCACTTCAGTCCAGACTGCGAAGTAGCGCGCGCTCACTGGATTGAAGGTCATTCCGGACTGCGATTCATAGGCGGTAAGGAATCGCGGCCATGCATCGATCTGCTCCAGGAACGGTCGAATCATCGCAAGGTCTTCGACGGGATCGCCAAAGTGGCTGAACTCCCAGTCGAGCAGCGCAGCCAGCTTGTCATCCTGCATCAGCATGTTGTGAAAACCGATATCGCCATGCACACGGCAAGCGGGACGACCCGCAAGGTCCTCGACGTGCGTTTCGAGCCACGCGAGCCCGATGCTTAAGCCTGGGTGCGGTTGTCGCTCACGCTCCGCGAGTCGACGACGCAGCTCCGCGATATCAGTGCGCAGCACCTCGCGGACATCCGCATTCGGCCGCAGCGTCGAGCCATGCAGACGCGCGACGACGCGAGCGAGTTCATCTGCCCAGGCGTTACGTGCAGCAGCCTCCGTAGGCACGATCTGATTTGCAGTCGTACCTGAAACATGACTTACGGCCATGAACGCAGCCGCGAATGGTGCGGTGTCCTGTTCGAGCCACAGCGGCTCGGGAACTGGCACACCGAGCGCATGCACCTCGTTGAGGACCGCGAACTCTCCAGTGACGCTGGAGCCCGTCGGCAAACCGTAACCGTCCTTGCGAATCACGATGGTCTTCTCGCCTGCTCCCTCGTCGAGACGCACGAGATAGGTTTCCTTCGAGTACCCTCCCATCAACCGCCTGACCGAACGTACCTCGATGGTCTTTTGGGGAAAGCGGCTCTGCAGATACGTCTGCAGCGCAGGGGCCGTGATGTAGATCGCGCCGCTGTCCTCGCGCTTGCGGCGATCGCCGCGGCCGCCTTGGTAGGTGCTGCGCGTTCCGGCGCCGACGTCAGGATCCATTGGCTCGTGATAAGTCACGAGAAAATCGCGCACGCGCTGTGTAATTGCGCGATCGTTTGCAATCGTCCCTGCAGAGGCCTCGATGACATTCACCAGCTCGGCCCCCACGTGTGTACGCCAGGTCTGATCCCAGCGCCGCTTGAGCGCGGATTTCGCTGTGCTGCCGAGGTTGGTGCGCAGCTCACGCGCAAGCGTTTGCTCGGTCGTGCGCACTCCGTCGAGATGCGAAGGATCGTAAGCGCCACGCGCCAATTGATAGCCGAGCGCCGTCAGCGCCATCTGCGCCTCAGTGAAAGCATCGCCCTT
>CBJNAT010000119.1:0-7358 GCA_966434585.1 uncultured Gammaproteobacteria bacterium
CGCTTCAACGCCTTCAACCGCTTGCGCGAAGAGCTCGATCGCACGAAGCAAGCGCTGGAAGAACGCAAGCTCGTCGATCGCGCGAAAGGGATCCTGATGCGCAAACGCGGCGTCAGCGAGGAAGAGGCGTACGCGCTCATGCGCAAAGCATCCATGAACGACAATCGCCGTATCGGCGAGATCGCGCAAAGCATCATCACCGCTGCGCAGTTGCTGAAGTAGCGGCGATGGACAAGCGCTCGCTGGTCGTCGGCTTCATCCCGCTCCTCGACTGCGCGCCACTCGTTGCCGCTGCGGAGAAGGGTTTTGCGGCGAACGAAGGTATCGAGCTCACCCTGGTGCGCGAAACCTCGTGGGCGAACATTCGCGACCGGATCATCGTGGGCCATTTCGATGCGGCTCACATGCTGGGACCGATGACCGTAGCTTCGAGTCTCGGCATCGGCCATCTCAAGGTGCCGATGGTCGCGCCGCTCTCGCTCGGTCTCGGTGGCAATGCAATCACGGTCGCGAATGCGATCTGGCAACAGATGCTGCTCGAAGGCGCCGTACTGCGCGGGCCGCCCGCAGCGCTCGGTGCAGCCCTCAAGCAGGTGGTGCAACGTCGTGCCCGCGCGCAGCTCGCGCCGCTCACGTTCGGCATGGTGTATCCATTCTCCTGCCACAACTACGAGCTGCGCTACTGGCTCGCCGCGTGCGGCATCGATCCTGATCGCGACGTCCGCCTCGTGGTCATTCCGCCGCCGTTTCTCGTCGACGCGCTGCGCGAAGGACAAATCGATGGTTTCTGTGTCGGCGAGCCCTGGAATAGTCTTGCCGTCGCAGCAGGTGTTGGCACCATCGTCACGTTGGGCAGCGACATTTGGCGTCTCTGTCCCGAGAAGGTGCTCGGGTGTCGCGCGGATTGGGCGGAGGGGAACACTGCCGCGCTCGAGAGGCTCATCCGGGCCGTCTACCACGCCGCGCGCTGGTGCGAGACGGAATCGAACCAGAAGGAACTTGCCGGCCTGCTCGCACAGCCCCGATACGTCGGGGTGCCGGCCAACGTGCTTCAGCGCGGCCTCGGCAATCGCTTGCAGTACAGCGCTCAGGACTCGGCTCGCTATGCGGACGGCTTCTACTCGCCGGCGCGCAACGCTGCATTGTTCCCGTGGGCCAGTCACGCTCTGTGGTTCTACACACAGATGGTGCGTTGGGGCCAGACGGCGTTTTCGATACCCGAATTCTGCGCGGCATACGAAACGTATCGCCCCGATCTCTTCCGTCGCGCTGTGCAGTCGCTCGAAGTCAACGTGCCTGCCTCCGATGTCAAAGACGAAGGCGTGTTCAAGGAACCCGGCACGCTGCCCGGTGTGCTCGGCCCCTTGTCGTTCGGGCCCGACGGCTTCTTCGACGCGCGCGTGTTCGCTGCGCATGAGCTGATGCGCCACGTCGAAGCAGGTGCAGTGCCGATCACCATCGCCCGCTGAAGGTGCAGCGCCGCGCCGGTCATGCGCGTTGACAGGTCAGTGATGCGCCGCCGATTCAATTGAAACGGCTGTTTTGCCGATAAATCCTCTAGGCGTTGCGCTGGCACACCCATTGCAACTGTTCACGCAAGTGCCATCGAGTGCATCTCGAGCGCGCACGATCAAGAGCCAAAGCAAGGGCTCAACCGGCAACGCCGCCGATTCCACAGTGCTCCAACGAGCGCTGCGGAGTCGGCGGCGTTTTTGTTTTTGCGCATCGAGAGTACTGCGCGCCATTCGAGACAGAATTGGGAGGAGAGATGAGTGAAATGATGTCGGGCCACGAGCAGCGTGGCTGGAAGCCACTGCCTAACGCTGCCACATGGGTCGTAACCTGCGCCGCGCTGCTGGCGCTTGCGCCCGCGGCACCCGCCGCGGAGAGCGGCGTGGAAGCGATGCTCGCAGGCTTCAAGCCGATCGTGGATGTTCGTGTGAGATACGAGAATGTCGATCAGGAGCCCCTTGTAGAAGAAGCGGATGCATCGACGTTCCGCGCGCGCTTGGGTTTCGAGACACCCAAGTTCTTCCAAACGACGCTGCTGGCCGAAGGCGAGTTCCTCACCCCGATCGATACGGACTACAACAGCACCACGAACGGCAAGACGCAGTATCCGATCGTCGCCGATCCGGAGAACTACGAGATCAATCGCCTGCAACTGACGAACACGGCGCTGCCGCAGACGATAGTCACGTTTGGACGGCAACGCATTCTGCTCGACGATCACCGCTTCGTCGGCAACGTCGGTTGGCGGCAGAACGAGCAGACCTTCGATGCGCTGCGCGTCGTGAACAAGTCGGTCAAAAACCTCACGATCGATGCGACGTACCTCGATCAAGTGAACCGCGTGTTCGGCAAGGATTCTCTGCAGGGGCGATACGAAGGCGACACGCTCCTCGCAAACGTCGCGTATCAGTTCCCGCTTGGCAAGCTCACTGGTTTCAGCTATCTGATCGATATCGATCCGGTCCCCGGCGTCGCCGCCGCCGTGCGCGATTCGTCCAAGACCTACGGCCTGCGATTCGCGGGCGAGAAGCCGATCGATAAGGTCAAGCTTGCCTACACGCTCTCGTATGCAACCCAGTCCGACTACAAGGGCAATCCGATCGATTACGAGGACGATTACTATCTCCTCGAGCTGACCGGCAACTACAAGCAGTACTCCCTGGGTGTGGGCTACGAAGTGCTCGAAGGCGATGGCGTCAAAGGCTTCACCACACCGCTTGCAACGCTGCACAAGTTCCAAGGTTGGGTAGACAAATTCCTTGCCACGCCGGTCAACGGCATCGAGGACACCTACCTCAATCTGGGCGGCACGTTCAAGGCCGTGGGGCCACTCGACTCCTTGGCGATGCTGTTGAGCTATCACACGTATCAAGCCGAGCACGTGAATCTCGATTACGGCTCTGAGATCAATCTGCAGCTCGTCGCCAAGATGAAGAAGTTCACTGCGACGGTGAAGTACGGCGAATACGACGCTGACGAATTGCTCACCGATACGTCGAAGTATTGGTTGCAGCTGGAGTACGCCTGGTAAGCGATTACCGGCACGCCACGATTCTGGGCTCGCTCGCGCAGACGTCCGGTTTGCCGTGACGAGCCCAGAACGTCGCGAGATTGGAGGTATCGAGGACATCGGCAAAGCGTGGATTCTTGCGCAGACTCGTTGTCTGGGGCAGCCACAGCACCCGCAGCGGCGCATGCTCACCGCTTTTCTGTAAGCGCAGCAGTCGATTGAATACGAAGTCGCTGCGCTTGAGCGCAAGCCCGGCGAGCATCTCCGTGCTGGGATCGACGAGGCCCTCGCTGGCTGCGGATGTGATTTCGCGCAAGGCGGGCACTGTGCGCGTGCGGTCGCCTGCGGCCCCCATCAGCGCGGGCAACCACGGCGCAGTGCGCTGCTCACGAGCGAGGGCTTCCTCATACGTCGTGCGCGCGCCCGCGTGATTTCCCTCGAGCATCTGCACCGTCGCAACGACGCGTGCGGCGCTCGTTGGCAGAGGCGGTTCATTCGCCTGCACGAGCGCCATACCTCGTGCAGCACGCGCGTATACGAGGCATTCGCGAGCGTCGCCATGCGTCGGCGCTGCCTTCGCCGCCCGCTCAGCAACGGGCAATGCTTCCGTGCTGAGGCCCGCATCCACGAGAAGGCACGCAAGGCCGGTGAGTGCGAGCGGTGAGGTGGGCTGCAGTTGCAACGCGAGCAGCAGCTGCTCGTGCGCGCCCAGCCACTGGCCGCGTCGATACTGCACATAGCCGCGCACGGCCTGGGCTTCGGCCGCTTTCGGATCGAGTGCGATGGCCTTGTCGGCGGCATTCAGCGCGAGTGTGTCGAGAGAGGCGGTGTCCTCTCCTTTCATGTGCAGGTACGCCACAGCGAGCGTCGACCACGCGCGCACATGACCTTTGTCCTGCTTAGCCACGCGTTCGAGCGCGTCGATATCGGCGATGCCGCGCTGTTCGAGCTGCGCTGGCGCAAGCGAGCTCGCTTCGCGCAAATGCTCGCGAGCGGCCATGACAGTCGCGTAGTGCTCCGGGTTGCTCGTCCCGATCTGCGCTTCCCAACTCGTCTTCAACCCGAGCATGCGTGGCACTTCTTGAGCCAGCGTGCGTGCAAATGACAGCCCGATCTCCTGAGCCGGCACGCTGCGCTCGCGCTCGATGTGGCCATCGACGCCGATCAAGCGCAACCGTACTCGAGCGTTCGGCGGCGGAGTGGCTTGCGCTTCCAGCGTGAAGAAGATGACGCCCTGTGCTAGGGGTACTCGGCTGTACCGCACCCGCGGCTCATGCGCGAGCCACCTATCGAGCTCGTCACGCAACCAACTTTGGAGGCGCTGTGTTTCGCCAGCCGCATCGGGCACCAAGAGCCGCAAGGGCTGCGACAGATCGTAGGCAACACGCTGCGTGAGCCCCGTACTTCGTTCGTGTTGCGGGCGCTCGGGCAGCCGCGACCATGCCCAGATGAGCACCGCGACGATGACGATCAGCATGGCGAGCGGCAGCAGGTAGCGACGCATTTGTTATGTGCCGTCGTGGACCGCCGAAGGTTGCCCAGGGCCAACGCAGAGCGCAAGCTCGATTGCGGCAGTGATGAGGACCGAGGCATGAGCGAGAAACCGAACCTTTATTTGATGCGAGCCGCCGATATCGAACGACTCGCCCAAACCTTCTCGCATCCGTGGAATGCCAACTCCGAGTTGCGGGGCACGGTGCTGGGCCGTGCATTGGGACTGAAGCGTACTGGGGTCAACTTCGCGCGGGTGCCACCTGGCAAGGAGTCGTTCGTCTACCACTCGCATCACGGCGAAGAAGAATGGGTGTACATCCTCAAAGGTCGCGGCCTCGCGCGCATCGACGATGTCGAATACGAAATCGGCCCGGGCGACTTCATGGCGTTCCCAACACCTTCGGTTGCGCACCATCTGAAAAACCCTTTTGGTGAGGATCTCGTGTATCTGATGGGCGGCGAGAACAACGAAACCGAAGTCGCCGACTTTCCCGATCAACACAAACGCATGTTCCGCCACAAGAACGGCGTGGATGTTTTCGATCTTGACGATGCGCAGCCGTTCGGTCCTCTAACCGAATAGAGAGCTGCCGGCGTTGTGGGCGTCGCCGATTCTACGGTGCAGTGGCCGTCGGCAGCGGCGTGACGACAGGTTCGGCACTCGGCCCCGGCGGTACGTACTTCGCGAGCCACTGCTGCATCGTTTCGTACCAGAACAGCGAGTTCTGCGGCTTCAAGACCCAATGATGCTCGTCGGGGAAGTACACGAGCTTGCTCGGCACACCCCGGTTCTGCAGCGTGTTGAACAGCTCGAGCGAATGGGTCACGGGCACGCGCAGGTCGTTCTGCCCATGCAGGATGAGCATCGGTGTCTTGAACCGCGCTGCCAGCAAGTGCGGCGAATTGCGCTGAAACGCCGCTGGGTCCTGCCAGAAGTGGGCATAGCTCGGGTCAGCGGCGCCATCGTCCCCGGCGTACTGGGTGTACAGGTTGTAAACCCCGGCATGCGAGATGAGTGTCTTGAACGGCTGCTCCCGCCCTTGCAGCAGATTGGCGAGATAACCGCCGAAGCTGCCGCCCCCTGCAGCAAGCCGCTCGCGATCCACCCAAGGCTGGTCCGTGAACCAGTTCGTCGCCGCCGTGACGTCCTGCATCGGCAGATCGCCCCAGTCCCGCAGGATCGACTCCATCCATCGCTGGCCGAAGCCGCTCGAGCCGTGAAAGTTCGGCCAGGCGGTCACATAGCCCCAGCCCGCGAACACCTGCGCATTCCAGCGCCAGTGAAATGCATCCAGCAAACCGGTGTGCGGCCCGCCATGCAGCAGCAAATACACGGGCCAACGCCGCGTCGGCGTGAAATTAGGCGGATAGACCACCCACATCTGAACCGGCTCGCCGTTGGCCCCCGTGTACGTCACGCTCTCCATGCGGCCAAACTGCACATGGGCGAGCGCCGCATCGTTGAAGTCGCTGAGCTTCGTCGCCTTGCCGGTGCGGGGAATGATGCTGACGAGCGTTGGCGGCTCAACGAAGCTCTGCCGCGTGGCGACGATCACGGGCCCACTACCGGCGACTGCCAAGCCGCTGAAGCTGCCACGCGCGGTGATCGGCTTCGGCTCCCCGCCTTGCACATCGAAGCGATACACGCGCCGCGTGCCCGCATCGTCGATCGACCCGAACAGCGCATCGCCCTCCGGTGACCAAACAACCTCGTCCGCGGAGCGATCCCAGTCCGGTGTGAGGGCGCGTGTGGTGCCGTCGCGGCGTTCGTGCACCATCAAGCGCGCTCGATCGGCGTAGAAGTCGCTCCGCAATTGGCGGCGGAACGCAAGCCGCTTGCCGTCGGGGCTGTAGCTGGGAGACAGGTCGTTGGCCGCGTTGTCGCCGGTGAGGTTGCGCGCGGTACCGCCGGCGACCGGCATCACGAAGATGTCGAAGTTGGGATGGATGCCGGTCGTATCGACATTCGATGCGAAAGCGATTTCGCTGCCATCCGGTGAGATGTCGTAAGAGCGCGCATCGGGATCTTCATGTCCGAGTCCCGCGCCTGAGCGGAGGGTGATCGGCTGGGGCGTGCCGCCTTCGAGGTCGACGGCAAACACGTGGGTGGCGCGTCCATCCAAAAACTGATCCCAATAGGAGAAGGGCGCCCGATCCCAGACGCGAGCGGTCATCTTCGTTTCGTCGTGTGCTTTCTTGCGTTGGCGCATGGCTTCCCAATCGGCCACGTCCGGCCAGACCGAGCTCAAGAAGGCAATACGCTTCGAATCGGGGAACCACTTGGGTGCGCTCGCGCCTGTTGGGATATTCGTGACCCGTCGCGCTTCGCCGCCGTCCACGGCGATGACATAAATCTGCGCTTCCTTATCCTTGTTGCGCTTCGACACGAACGCGACGTAGCGGCCGTCGGGGCTGAACGCGGGCGAGGTATCCTGGGTCGAGCCGCTCGTGAGTTGCCGGCCGTTGTCCGGTTTCGTCGGCAATAGCCAGAGATGCGTGAAGGTCTTGTTCGCGGGCACATCGAAGGACGTGACCGGTACGGCGGCAAGGCGCCCATCCGGCGAGAGCACCGGATCTCCCACGCGCTCGAGGCCCCACATGGCTGCTGCAGTCAGTGGTTCGCCGAACGCGAGCCCCGCCCACGTGGAGAGCGCCAGCATTGCCGCATACAACCATTTCGTATTTCGCAATTCGCGATACCTCCGTGAGTACCTCACTGGTGCGCGAGCATATTACGGAAGCGAATGGGCTAACGAGCGCGCAACTCGTGTCGTGACAGGCCGCTCGCGCACGTCCTGTGCTCCGCGGCATTCGTGCGTCCTGCACAGCAGAGTCCGATCGC
>CBJNAT010000120.1:0-7338 GCA_966434585.1 uncultured Gammaproteobacteria bacterium
GAGAGGAAGGCGAGGGGTGGGCGGTTGCACAGGCTACGTTGTCCTCTGAACGCGGGCTCACGCTGATCGAGCTCAATCAGCGCATGCGTTATTCCCTCGCGCGTTTGGCGACTTCGATGCGCGAGCACGGCTACTTCGACGATGTGGCCGTGCGTCGCGAGCTGGGCAAGCTCACCGCGAAAGTGCACGCATCCTGCGCACTCGCCGATCAGTACCTGCTCAAGCGCATTTCGGGTCAAGAGGCTGTCGGGGATGCCTCCATCGTGAAGCTTGCGTATGCGCGCACGCTGCGTGAGTTCGTCTCGCTCGGCCTGCGCATCGGCGGGCTCGAAAGCCAGTACCACCAACCGTTCACCCGAGGCGGCAGTCAGGAGACCGGTAACTGGACCGTGGACTTCATGAACTCATACAACTGGTCGATCGCAGGTGGCTCGGACGAAGTCCAGCGCAACATCATTGCCGAACGCATGCTCGGCATGCCGCGCGAACCGAAGAGCTGGAAGGTGTGAGCGATGAACGTCGAGTTGAATGAAATCACGGAGTCCGCACGCCAGATCTTCGGCGACATCGGCATCGCCGGGAGCGAGGAGAAGACCTATCCGTTGATGGTTGAGCTCGGCCTTCTGCAAGTCGCCGTGCCTGAAGAGCTGGGCGGTCTGGGCCAAGGCATGGCGGGCGCGTGCGCGATCTATCGTGAGTTCGGCGCAAACCTCGCGAGCGGTCCCTACATCGCCTCCATGCTCGCGCTCGATGCGCTGTGCCGCTCGCCCTCGAGCGATCGCGAGTTGTGGCTCGAGCGGATCACGAGCGGTGAAGTGATTGCGGCGCCGCTGGCGGAGTCTTCGATCGCGATTAGCGATGACCGCCTTTCTGGCCTTGCATCCGCGGTGACATCGGCGGATGCCGCCACGCATATCCTGCTCTGGACGTCCGACTGCGTGGCGCTCGTGCCGCGTGATCAGAAAGGTGTGCAGATCACGGCTCGACCGACGTGGGATGTCACGCGCAGGCTGTTCGATGTGCGTTTACAAGATGTCGAGTTGCGGCCGGCTCTGACGCTGGCTCGCGGTGCAAGCGCGAATGCATTGGCGCAGCAACTCACTGCGCACCGCGATTTCGCGCTCGCAGCGGACGCAGCCGGGGGCGCCAATGAGCTCTTGAACAGAACCGTCGAGTACCTGCAGGGCCGCAAGCAGTTCGGCCGCCCGCTGGCGCTGTTCCAGGCGCTCAAGCATCGCTGTGCCGATCTCAAGATGCTTTCGTCGGCTGCGGACGCGCTGCTAACAGATAGCCTCAACCGCTTGGGCGACGATGCAGCGGAGAATCAGCTGCTTGGTGAGATCGCCAAGTACGTTGCGTGCTCGAGCTACCGGCAGGTCGCGGAAGAGGCGCTGCAACTACACGGCGGCATCGGTATGACCTCAGAACACACGCTGCATCTGTTCTTGAAGCGCGCGCTGCTCGATGAGCATCTGGGTCGACGTGTCGATAGGGCGGAGCTGGATATTGCGGCGTCGGTGCTGGGCACAGGTTGAGATTCCTCGCCGCTTGCTCAGGCTCCTAGCTCGCGCAAGACGGACAGCACTTTCTGCGCATGCGCCGGTCGTGCAATGAGCAGATCCGGCATGTACACATCCGCGTTGTTGTATTTGAGCGCGCTGCCATCGATGCGTGAGCAGTGCAGCCCGTGCGCGTGCGCGACAGCCACCGGCGCGGCGCTATCCCACTCATACTGGCCACCGGAGTGCAGATAGATATCAGCTTCGCCGCGGATGATCGCCATGGCCTTCGCGCCAGAGGAGCCCATCGGCACGAGTTCTGCGCCGAGCTTCTCAGCGACCGCAACGGCTTCCTTCGCAGGACGAGTACGACTCACGACCATGCGCAAGGGAGCACCGGCATGCGGCAATGCGCTCGGCCGATCCGAACGCAACACGACACCCGCGCCAGGCAGGGCCACTGCGCCAATCTGCGCGACGCCGTCAATGGCGAGTGCGACGTGCACCGCCCAATCCGCACGGTTCTCGCCGTACTCGCGCGTGCCATCCACCGGATCGACGATCCACACACGCTTCTGTTGCAGGCGCGCGCCGTCATCTTTCATTTCTTCCGACAACAGTCCGTCGTCAGGGCGCATCGAGCGAATCGCATGCACGAGGAACTGGTTCGCCGTGGCGTCACCCGCTTTCCCCAACGCTTTCTCGGCGAACATGCCGGAGGCGCGTACCTCGATCAGGAGCTTCCCGGCCACTTCCGCGAGGTGGGCCGCAAGCTCGGCGTCATTCAAGGTGGGGAGGCTCATGGAATCAACTTCTGCACGATCAACTCGGCAGCCTGTTCAGCGGTTAGCGTGGTGGTGTCGATGCGAATCTCCGCTGCGGTCGGCGGTTCATACGGGCTGTCGATGCCGGTGAAGTTCTTGAGCTGGCCGGCACGGGCCTTCTTGTAGAGGCCCTTCACGTCGCGAGCTTCGGCCGCGGCGAGCGGCGTATCGATGAACACCTCGAAGAACTCGCCCGGCTTCATCATCTGCCGAACCATGTCGCGCTCGGCGCGGAACGGCGAGATGAACGCCGGGATCACGATCAGGCCCGCATCGGTCATGAGCTTCGCCACTTCGCCGACGCGCCGAATGTTCTCGATGCGATCGGCTTCGGTGAAGCCCAGATCCTTATTCAGGCCGTGGCGCACGTTGTCGCCGTCGAGCAGAAAGGTGTGACGGTTCATGCGCGCGAGCTTCTTCTCGACGAGATTGGCAATAGTCGATTTGCCCGCGCCCGATAGACCCGTCAGCCACAACACCGCCGGCTTCTGATTCTTGAGACTTGCGTGATACTCCCGCGTGATGTCGGTGGCCTGCCAATGCACGTTCTCGGCACGGCGCAACGCAAAGTGAATCATGCCGGCCGCGACGGTGGCGTTCGTCATCTTGTCGATCAAAATGAAGCCGCCCAAGTGCCGATTGTCGTGATATGGCTCGAAGGGGATCTGACGGTCGGTGGCGAAGTTCGCAACACCGATGGCGTTCAGATCCAGCGTCTTGGTTGCCAGATGCTCCATCGTGTTGACGCTGACCTGGTACTTCGGATGTTGGATCGTCGCCGACACCGTCTGCGTGCCGATCTTCAGCCAGTACGGCCGGCCCGGCAGCATCTCGTGCTCGTCCATCCACACGATCGTGGCTTCGAACTGATCGGCCGCCTGCACGGGCTCCTTCGCAGCGCAGATCACATCGCCGCGCGAACAGTCGATTTCATCGGCGAAGCACACCGTGACCGATTGGCCCGCAATCGCTTGGTCGAGATCGCCGTTCATCGTGACGATGCGCGTGATCTTCGAGGTCTTGCCCGAGGGCAGCACGCGCACTTCATCGCCGGGCTTCACGACGCCGCTGGAGATGAGCCCCGAGAAGCCACGGAAGTCCAGATTCGGGCGGTTCACCCACTGCACGGCCATGCGGAACGGACGGTCCTGCATCGCGCTGGTGTCCACCTCGACGGTTTCCAGATGCGGCAGGAGCGCGGGACCTTGGTACCAGGGCATGTTCGGCGAATGGGAGGTGATGTTGTCGCCCTTGAAGCCGCTGATGGGCATGGCGACGAAGTTCTCGATACCGATGCTGTTCGCGAACACTTTGTAGTCCGCGACGATCTGCTCGAACACGGCCTGGTCGTAACCGACCAGGTCCATCTTGTTCACCGCCAGCACGATGTTGCGGATACCGATGAGGTGCGTGAGATAGCTGTGACGCTTGGTCTGCACGAGCACGCCCTTGCGCGCATCGATCAAGATGACGGCGAGGTCGGCGGTCGAGGCGCCCGTCACCATGTTGCGGGTGTACTGCTCGTGGCCCGGCGTGTCGGCGACGATGAACTTGCGCTTCTCGGTTGCGAAGAAGCGGTACGCCACATCGATCGTGATCCCTTGCTCGCGTTCGGCGGCGAGGCCGTCCACCAGCAATGCGAAATCGATGTTCTCGCCTTGCGTGCCGAAGCGCTTGCTGTCGGCATCGAGGGCGGCGAGCTGATCCTCGAAGATCATCTTCGAGTCGTACAGCAGGCGGCCGATGAGCGTGGACTTGCCATCGTCCACCGAGCCGCAGGTGATGAAGCGCAGCAGCGTCTTGTGCTGGTGGTGATCGAGGTAGGCGTTGATGTCCTCGGCAATCAGCTGGTCGGTCTTGTAGACCACCTCGTTGGAAGCGCTCATCAGAAGTAACCCTCCTGCTTCTTCTTCTCCATGCTTGCGGCCTGATCGTGATCGATGGCGCGGCCCTGTCGTTCGGAGGTCGTGGTCAGCAGCATCTCTTGGATCACTTCGGGCAAGGTCTTGGCTTCACTCTCCACCGCCCCGGTCAGCGGATAGCAGCCGAGTGTGCGGAAGCGAATCGAGCGCAGCTCGGGCTTCTCGCCGGGCTTCAAGCGGAAGCGCTCGTCATCGACCATGAGCAAGAGGCCATCGCGCTTTACCGTCGGCCGCGGCGCGCTGAAATATAGCGGCACGATCTCGATGCCTTCCAGGTGGATGTACTGCCAGATATCGAGCTCGGTCCAGTTGGAAATCGGGAAGACTCGGATGCTCTCGCCCTTGGCTTTGCGCGCGTTGTAAAGATTCCACAGTTCGGGGCGCTGCTTCTTCGGATCCCAGCGATGATTGGCGCTGCGGAAGCTGAAGATGCGCTCTTTGGCGCGACTCTTCTCTTCGTCGCGGCGTGCCCCGCCAAACGCGGCATCGAAGCCGAACTTGTCGAGCGCTTGCTTTAGGCCCTCCGTCTTCCACATGTCCGTATGCAGCGGACCATGGTCGAAGGGATTGATGCCTTTCTCGAGTGCCTCGGGGTTGTGATAGACGATCAGCTCCATGCCGGCATTGCGCGCGGACTTGTCGCGCAGCTCGTACATGGCTTTGAACTTCCACGTCGTATCGACGTGCAATAGCGGGAATGGCGGCTTCGAGGGATAGAACGCTTTCTTCGCCAGATGCAGCATCACGGCGCTGTCCTTACCGATCGAGTACAGCATCACGGGCTTCTCGGCCTCGGATACCACCTCCCGCAGGATGTGAATGCTCTCGGCTTCGAGGCGTTGTAAGTGAGTCAGTTTCTGGCGCACGGGCGCGGTTACCTTCATGTCTATCGAATCGAAAAGAAGCAGGGCGCGATCTGCGATCGGGAGGCTACGGCGGCCACAATCGGGTTGCGGCGCGGCAATTTACCGTGCGTCTTGTACCGACGTGATACAGCTTCGCGATACTGACCTAAGAACCCGCTATGTAACATCCTGAAATGTGAGAAGTGGCGCAGCGATTTGGGCACTGGCAAACGCGCAGCAGTGTTTCCGACTTTGCGGGCACGGGCAACCGGGCAGAAGTCGTATCAGAGTGGCAGGCACCAGGCGGTTGCCACCCGGGCGCCGTAGCCTTTTGCCTTTTTTCTGTGCGACCTGTCTCTGGGGTCGGCGCTTTGCTGGCAAACCGCCCGAAAGCCTGCTGCGATGAACGGCACCATGCGCGCGTGAATCGAACGAAAGTCGCTCGCTCGCACTGCCGGTCGAAGTGCGCAACTTTTGTCAAAGCCAGCGCAGGTAGTCGCAATCCGCAATCGATGAAGCAAGCCATCCTGCGCTCACCTCGCATCTACACCGATGCGACTGGAGAGCTGCATCGAATATGGCATACGTCGTCACCGAGAATTGCCAACGCTGCCGGTACACCGAATGTGTCTCGGTCTGTCCAGTGGAGTGTTTCCATTTCGATGAGTCGATGACCTACATCGATCCGTCGCTCTGTATTGACTGCGGCGGGTGCGTTCCGGCGTGCCCCGTCAACGCGATCTACGAGCAGAAGCTGATTCCCGTCCACCTCTCCCATTGGGTCGCCATCAATCGCGAACGATCCGCGGTGCTCCCGGTGCTATCGAAAAGCCTGGAGCCGCTTTCCGGCGCAGATGACCGACGTCGAGAGCTGGGTTTCTGAATCGCTCGGCTGAGTCCGACCTGTGTCCGGGCATTACTAGCACGATCATTTTAAGTTGGGGAAAGCAAATGGCGAACAAACGTCCGACGAGTGCACAACTCGCGCTATGCATCACAGCAGCTTTGAGTTCGATGTCCACCATCGGGTTTGCCGCAGATGCGCCTGTCGACAACGAAGGTCTGACCGAGATCGTGGTTACGGCGCAGCGTCGCGAGGACAAACTGCAGGACACGCCCATCGCCGTGTCCGCTTTCAGCGAGGACGATCTGCGCCAGCGGAACGTGGAGAACATTGCCAATGTCGCGGAGTTCACGCCCGGACTGATATTCGATGAGACGGCGCCGTTGAGCGGCGCGACATCGGCAGCGGTGGTCTACATTCGCGGCGTGGGGCAATCGAGTTATCAGGTGACCGATGAACCCGGTGTGGGTACGTACGTCGATGGCGTGTATGTCGGCAGCTCGATCGGCGGGGTGCTCGATGCGGCCGATATCGAACGCGTCGAGATTCTGCGCGGCCCGCAAGGAACGCTGTTCGGCAAGAACACCATTGGCGGCGCAATCAACATCACGACGAAGCGTCCCTCCGATACGTTGGGTGGCTACGGTGAGGTGGTTCTCGGCAACTACGATCGGACAAACTTCCGCGGCAGCGTCGATATTCCGCTATCGGCCAAGGTCCTCACCAAGCTCTCCGTCAGCCAGAAAAAAGCAGACGGCTGGGTCGAGCTGCTCGCCGAGAGCGATGCGACCAACACGGAGGTGAACAGAAACCAAAAGACGCCCGGCGATGACAATGAATCCTCGGCTCGTCTTGCGGTGCTCATGAATCCGAGCGATGCGCTGTCGATCTACTTGGTAGGCGATCGCACACGCGTTGATGAAGCGTCGGCGCCCTCGACGCTCTTGGGCGTAGGCAAGAACCTCAACGATCCGACCTTCGCGGGCGACCCCGAGGTCGGACCGCCCGAGTTCGCGGTCAATCACGGCATTTTGAATCTGATCTACAACACGGGGATTGCACCGACGCTCAACGTGCCTGGCTATGGTGTCGGTGTGACCTACGATGATCGCTGGGTGCCGCGGCATCCTGCGCGTCAGTCGTATCGAAACGGCGTCAATGGCACGAAGGTCGACACCGATGGTGTTTCCGCGACGATCGACTACGCCATCAGCGACTCCGTTTCGCTCAAGTCCATCAGTTCGTTCCGTACGGTGAAAGCGAAGCTGAATCGCGATGCCGACGGCTCGCCGCTTACGATCGTGCACTGCTTCAATGACTTCAAGCACGACCAGTACTCGCAAGAGCTGCAGCTCTTCGGCTCTACCTCACGGATCAAGTGGCTCGCCGGCGCCTACGGGTACG
>CBJNAT010000121.1:0-7320 GCA_966434585.1 uncultured Gammaproteobacteria bacterium
ATAGCCCGCGCACCCCGCGGAGCACATCCGACAGCGTGCGATAACCGAAGCGGCGAATGTCCTCGGCAGTGACGATGCTGATCGACGAGGGCGCCTGGGTGACTCGCTGGCGGTACTTCGATGCGCCATACACCTCGCTCACGTTCATCTCCATCAGCTGCTCGAGGCTGAAGGAAGCGAGATCCGATGTATCGCTCGCCGCTATGGCATGTCCGTAGGTCAAGGCGATGGCGCAGGCGAGGTAGAAAGGTCCACGATGTGCAGGCATGGGAACTCGGACGCGAACTTCGGCCGGTGAGGTGTCGATGGTGCGCCCATGATTCCTGCCGCGTCCGTCCGAAGTGATCGGGGAGTACCTGAAGCCGCCTCAGCAAACTGCTCATGTGCTTCGATCTGAGCAGTGAGTCGCGTCGTGCGGCGAGGGGCTTGTGGATTCGTTCACACTCAGCCCGCATCGCGCATCGGGAGATCCGCCTTGGCCTGCTGTGCAACCGGGAGGGTGAAATGGAATTCGGCTCCGTGCCCGGGTGTGCTGTGTGCCCAGATTCGACCGCCATAGCGCTGCACGACGCGTTGCGCGATCGCAAGGCCGAGGCCGATGCCGGGGAAATCCTGTTGCGAGTGCATGCGCTGAAAGGGTTCGAAGAGTCGCTGGGCGTTCTCCATGTCGAAGCCCGCGCCGTTGTCCGCGACGACGTACTCCACGTCGTTCACGGCGGAGGACTGTTGGCGCAATCCGACACGCGGTCGTGCAGCGAAGCTGGAGTACTTCCACGCATTGCTCAGCAGGTTATTCAGCAGCGTCGCCATGAGCCGCGGATCTGCATGCACCAGCAGTTCGGGATCGCATTGGAAGTCGACGGCCAGAGCAGGGTATTCGTGCCGCAGCTCCTCGGCGATCTGGCGGGCGAGCTCCGAGAGATCCACCTCTTCCCAACGCAACGTCTGGGTCGTCATGCCAGCGAGCGTGAGCAAGCCTTCGATGATCTCCGTCATCCGATGTACTGCGGCTTGAATGCGGTCGACACGACGTTCGACGGCGGCGGTGGAGCCCGAACGCACCTCTTCACGCAGCATGCCTGCCATCGCCGAGATCGTGGTGAGCGGTGCGCGCAGATCGTGCGAGGCGGATGATGCAAAAGCTTCCAGCTCGCGGTTGGCGCTGAGCAGATCTGAGTTCGCGAGCTGCAAGGCTGCGGTGCGTTCCTGCACGCGCTGCTCCAGACTGGCATTGAGCTGCTCGAGTTGGGCGTTCGCGCGTTCGAGGTCGGTCAAGTCGCGAACGATCGCGAGGATGCCCTCGGAGCCGTCCAGCTGCTCGCTGGACACGCTCGCTTCCACTGGCACCGACTCCGCCGTATCGAGCCGCTTGATCAGTGCCTGCACCTTGGTTCGATGCCCTGCACGCAGATGCTCATGGATGCGTTCTCGCAACTCCGCCGTGCTGCCACCATCGTTCTGCGCGTCGGGCACGAGCGCCATGATGTGCATGCCCGACAATCGCTGGCCGGGCGGCACCCCGAACAATTCGTGGGCCGCACGATTGGCTTCGGTCACCCTGCCGCGCTGGGCAAGCACGATGCCGAGCGGTGAGTCATCGAACAGTAGTCGCAATTGCGACTCCCGGCGTTCGATTGCCAGCAACGAGCCCCGGAGCTGCCAGGCGAGCAGCACCAGCAACACGGTCGCCGCGATCAGCAGGCCTAGGGTGATGTGCAGCTGCCGCGTCCAGCTCGCAAGGGCGGCGTGCTTGGGTGCGCCGGCCGCCGCGATGAGCGGCAGCCCGTTTATCACTCTGAACTGAAACAGCATGGGGACGTCGGTGATATGCCCGACAAACTCGATGCCGCCTGTTGAGCCGCGCCGGAGCTGCTCGCGCAGCTCAGCAGAGATTGGGTCGCTCAGTTGTCGAGTGACGAAAGGCGCTACGGGTACGCGAGCGATGACGAAACCACCGGTAGAGACCAAGGCGATGACCCCGTCCCGCACTTGCAGCCGCTCGTGCAGGGTTTGAATGGATTCGATGTCGAAGATTGCACCAGCCCACACGCTCTGCCCTGTATGAGTGGTGACTTTGCGCGCGATGGGCAGGCAACCGAACCGAGCGGGCGGACAGTCCTCGATCAAGGTGCCTGCCCAAGCGGTGGCTTGGGCATCACGATCGATGCTGGCGAGCCAAGTCGGAGCAGTCGCGAGCGGTGCAATCTTCGTGCGGTCGACTCGCTGATACCGACCCTCTTCGTACACGAACACCGCTTGCACGTAGTCGCCTGAATTCAGACCGGCAGCGAGTAAGCGCCCGAGCTCGGGACGAGTTGTGACGTTGGTAGTGCCTTCGACGTCTGCGATGCGAACGGCTGTGGTGGCCGCGCTGACACCGTCGTTGACCATTGCCTCGAGATGCTGCGAAAGGCTGACGGCTATGGCGAGCAGGTGCCCTTCGCTCTGCTCGAGCGTGTGTTGCCGAAGCTGGGTTATCTGCCAAGAGCCATAGAGCCACGCAAGTGCAAGCCCGCCGCCAACGGCCAGGCACAACCAACGTCGTACGAGACCGGGCAACCGACTGCTGAGCAGCCCGTGTTGTAGTTCTTCCCGCGGAGTGTCTGGGCTCATGATTCGTGGCACTGCTCCATGCCGCCCCCGTGCCCCAGATGGAGCCTAGCGCGCTTTGCGCCCTGCGCAGCGAAAGTCGGTATAACTACTCATGGCTGCAACACCGAACTGGATCCGTCCCGGACGGCCGCGTCCGCAAACAAGAAAGCGGCCGCATTCCACGACTGCAGCGGCATGCCGGAGGGCTGCAATGTCTCGCCGTGTAGCCATTCGTTGAATTCCCAATCGTTCAGCGCGCACGCGCGCGCAAGCCTCGCGAGCCCGGTACGTGCGGCTTCGAGCCTGCCTTGCTGAACGAGCGCGCAAATCCAGAAGCCACCAACCATCGGCCAGATGCCGCCGTTGTGGTACTGCCAGGCAAAGTTCTGTTCGTGACGCGACATATACGGGCGCCACAGGAAGTGCTCCCGCAGGATCGGCTCACAGACGACGCGCACGGGATACGGCTCGTGCACCTGTTCCGCACTGAGCGTATCGAGGATCGCGGCTGCGAGCGGCGGGTCCGCGAGGCCCGCGAGCAGGGCGAGTGCATTGCCGAACACATCGCCTTCTTCACCGAAGAACGAGAAGTTGACGAAGCTCAGATACAGGTCGCGTCGCTTGGCCGTTTGCAGCGCATAGTCGGCGAGTAGACGGGCCCGGCGATACTCCGCGAGCGTTGCGCTGAAGGGATGAAAGAGCCCGTTGAAGTTCGCGCGCGAGCCGTCCGCGTGCTCCAACTTGAAGATGCGCTTCACGTAATACCAGAGCGCGTTCGTGTACAGCACGAAACCCGAGCGCGGCATGATGTCCGCCCAATCGCTCGCCTCGTTCTGCTGCAGCAGAAAGAAACGCTGATGTTCCTGCGCCAGCAGCCAGTCGAGCGCGCGTGCAACGCCGTGAGCGTGCTCATCGAGAATACCGCCATGCATGGGCTCTCGACTCAGTTCATGCAAGTGAATCAGCCACCAGAGCGTCGCGTCGATGCAGCCGAGGTACCAGAAGTCGGCTTCCGAGTTCGTCGTATCCACGAACTTCGGGATTTGGCCATTGCGAGCTTGGTGTTGCCCTAGCGTGATTGCCGCGCTCGCCGCCGCACGAACCAAGCGATCGTCGCCCGAACGCAGCATGCCCAGTGCGCACACGGCCGCATCGCGTCCGAAGATCGCTTCGTAACCGCGCTCGTGCGCGCGCGTCGAGCTTCCCGCCGCGAGCACACCAGCGTCGGTGCAGTTCGCAACGAGCAGATCGATGGCTCGAGTGCGAGCGGTGGCGAGCAGCGTGGCGTTGGACATCTCCATGTATCGATCCTTGGTGTCTGCGAAATCGGCCATCGAGCAGTTTGCCTCAAGCGGTTCTCTGACGTTTCCCGGAACCTGCCCCGCATATCAACTATTCTGGGGAAAGGCGTGGGAGGTCAGCTATGCGATGGCAAGGCCGTCAGGGCAGCAGTCGAATCGAAGATCGTCGTGGCATTCGCCTCGGTCGTGCCGGCGGCATCGGCGGCTTGGGCGCGATCGTGCTGGCGCTCATCGCCATTTACTTCGGGCAAGACCCCAGCGCTGTGCTGCAGCAGGTCGGCGGTGGGCAGACGACCGCGGAGCAAGTGCCTTATCAGGAGTCCGCCGCCGAAGCGCAGACGCGCGAGTTCATCAGCGTCGTGCTTGCCGATACGGAGCAAACCTGGGGCCAGATCTTTGCCTCCGCCGGGCGACAGTACGAAGAACCGACGCTCGTGTTGTTCTCACAGGCGGTCGAATCGGCCTGCGGTTTTGCAGAAGCTGCCGTTGGTCCTTTCTATTGCCCGGGCGACCACAAGGTCTACATCGACCTCTCCTTCTACGATGAGCTGAAGAGTCGTTTCGGCGCGCCGGGCGACTTCGCGCAGGCCTATGTCGTGGCGCACGAGATTGGACATCACGTGCAGACGCTGCTCGGCATCTCGCAGAAAATGCATCAGGCGCGCGCCAGCTCATCCAGCGTGGAAGCGAATGCCATGTCAGTGCGGCTCGAGCTCCAAGCCGATTGCTTCGCAGGCATTTGGGCACATAACGCGGATCGTTCGCGACAGCTGCTGGAGGCGGGTGACGTGGAAGAAGGGTTGAACGCAGCGAGCGCGATCGGCGATGACCGCTTGCAACGACAGGCGCAAGGTCACGTGACGCCGGAATCCTTTACACATGGCACGTCCGCGCAGCGTGTCGAGTGGTTCAACCGGGGGTTCGAGTCGGGGGATGTATCGAGCTGCGATACGTTTCGTGAAGTCGGCTAGTCAGCTAGTCGGCTAGCCAGAAGGTCAGAAGAGACTATCTGGCTAGCTGACTAGCAAGCTGTCTCTCTTCCCTCTAAGCTCCCATCCACAACGACAAGGGAGCCACGGTGGCGATTGAGCCTCCGCGTCAACAGGGTCATGCACCGGGCGTGACCACCCCAATTGCAATGCCGACGGCGCGTTCAGTGAAGAGCGCGACAGCATTCGTCGGCCGCACTTTGCGCGGACCCTTGAACACGGCTGTCGTCGTGCAGAGCTTCGCGGAATTCCAACAAGTCTTCGGCGGCGTATGGCAACCCAGCCCGCTGTCGTACGCAGTCGAACAATTCTTCGAGCAAGGTGGCCGTGACGCCGTAATCGTGCGCATTGCGAACGGAGCGCGGCCGGTCACTATCCATCTGCCCTGCGGCACGGAAGATCTCTGTCTCGAAGCGAAGGCGCCTGGAACGCGCGAGTTCCTGCGTGCGTCGGTGGACTACGACCACGTGCTGTCGAACGACATCGAGCGCTTCAACCTCGTCATCCAGCGCGTGCGTGTGCCCGGTTCGGAGTGGATCGAGGTGCAGGAGATCTTCCGGGGCTTGAGCATCGACCCTGCTTCGCCGCGCTTCGTCTCGGTTGCTCTCCTCGAATCCAACCTCGTGCGCGTCAGCGGTCCCGTGCCGAGCGTGCGACCCAATCTCACACTGCGTGCCGGCACGAATCTGCCGACGGGTTACGTCGACTCGCGTCCCACCGGCCACGACGGCGCCGCCGTGACCGATTACGACGTCATCGGCTCGGCCTCGCAGCACACAGGTCTGTTCGCGCTCGATGGTCTCGACGACATCGCGTATCTGTATGTGCCGCCGGTATCGCGGACGCAGGAGATCGGCGTCAGCACGCTGCTCATCGCAGCCAAGTTCTGCCACGAGCGCCGCATCGTCCTGATCGTCGATCCGCGTGCGCAGTGGCGCACTGCCGCAGAAGCCGTGAAGGGGCTGCGCGAGCTGCAGTTCCACAGCGAGGAAGCGGTGATGTTCTATCCCCGCGTGCAGATGCTCGATCGCCATCGCAATCGGGTCGAAGTGTTCGGCAATGGCGGGGCCGTTGCGGGCATGCTCGCGAGCGCCGAAGAAGATCTACCCGTGTGGTCATCGCCGCGTTCGACCAATCAGCTCTGGCTGCGCGGGTCGTCACGTCCTGAGGTGTCACTCTCCGAAGCGGATCGTCTCCGGTTGGAGGCGCACGGCATCAACGTGCTGAACGGTACGCGACCGGTGTGCCCGAACGTACCGCTACGCACGCTGACGGGGGGCGCACACGGTGCGGCCGATTGGGGCTGGCTCGCAACGCGCCGGCTTGCGTTCTTCATCGTGAATACGATCGAGCGCGGTACGCGTTGGGTGCTCGGTTCCGCACGCGATCGCACCGTCTGGCTGGAGATTGCGCGGCAGGTTCATCAGTTCTTCGATCAGCTGTATGAAGCCGGCGCGTTCCCAGGCCGCGAACGCGAGGATGCGTTCAGCATCGTGTGCGATGAGCGCCTCAACAAAGAAAGCGAGCTCGCGGCGGGTAACTTCCATATTCTGATTCAGTTCGCCGCGGTGCATTCGGCCGAGCATCACGCGTTCATGATCACCCACTCGACAAGCGGCACTCGCGTACGGCGCGTTCGGATGAATCCCCACAACATTGCCGCATTGCGACCCTCGCTGGCGGTGCTCGAGCCGGGCGACGGGATTCCCGTGTTGAAGATGGCGGTGTCGAATTAGGCTGTAGGCTGTAGGTCAGAATAAAAGTCCTCTCTGGCCTGGCTACAGCCTACAGCCTTTCTAACTTTTCCTCTCCCACATCACTTCCTGCTGACCTTCATCGCGCGACAACACGCGCGCGATCACGAACAGCAAATCTGACAATCGATTGAGGTACTGCGCGCATTCGGGCGCCAACGTTTCGTGCTGGGCGAGGTCCCACACGCGACGCTCCGCGCGGCGAGTGATGGCACGTGCGAGATGACACGCCGCGGCTGCAGGTGGGCCGCTCGGCAGGATGAATTCCTTGAGGGGCGGCAGTGGATCGTTGAGCTCATCGAGCGTCTTTTCCAGCGCTTCGATGTGTTCTGCTTTTATCGCGCGATACCCGGGGACCGCCAACTCGGCGCCGAGATCGAAGAGCTCGTTCTGCACGCGAACCAGACACGTGCGTACTTCGGCTCGAATCTGTTGATGGGTGAGCAGCACGCCAATCGCACTGTTCGCTTCATCGACAGCGCCGCACGCTTCGATGCGGGGGTGCGTCTTCGGTACGCGTGTGCCGTCACCTAAACCGGTGGTGCCGGTGTCGCCGGTGCGGGTGTAGATCTTCGAGAGTCGGTTGCCCATGCATACCTCGATTGCAGTGAGAGCCCCTCAGGGTTCTCTGCTGAATAAGAGCTCTCCGAGCATCCCTCACCCTGTCCCTGATGTACAGGGACG
>CBJNAT010000122.1:0-7303 GCA_966434585.1 uncultured Gammaproteobacteria bacterium
GGCAGCCGTGCCCGCCCACAGCACGCCGGCCCGCTTATTCTCGCCGGTTCGCGCGGCGAGCATCGCGAAGAACGTCAGCGACCAAGCTGCCCCCAGACGGTCGCCGGTGCGCTTCGCGAGCTCGAGCGCGCGCATTCCCTCCGTCCGAGCGTCGTCGAGACGGCCGTCTTCGAGTTGGACTCGCGCGAGTGACTCCCGAATGCCACCCTCGGTCCAGGCAAACCCGATCGACTGCGCCTTCGCCGCCAAGATGCTCCCGAACGATGCTGCGAGCAACGCTGTTGCGAGCCATGCGGCTCTGACGCGCTTGCTGCCCATTGATGAGGCTTCCGGAGTGGCGACCTGAATCCTCAAGTGCCGCCGACTCCGGTCTTGCCGACTTGAGCGATCTGGACCACCTGGCCGTCGCTCAACGGTCGGTTGCGAATCAGGATCACGGGCGTGCTCGCGGTCAATCCCTCGACGACCTCGACGTTCGCGCCGTCGTTGAAGCCGATCTTGATCGCCGTCTTCTTGGCGCGACCCCCGTCAGAGACGAAGACAAATGCATTCGTCTTCTCCATCAGGAGCGCATCGACTGGAATGAGCAGCGCGTCGGGCTTGCGCTCGAGGCCAATTTGCACGGTCGCATACATGCCGGGTCGCAGCTCCCGCTGCGGATTGGGAATATCGATCTCGGCGAGCATCGCTTGGCTGCGCGTGTCGAGCGCGTACGCATACCTCGTGACCGTGCCTTCGTACTTCCTTTCGCCCAATCCTTCCACGCTCAAGCGCACCGGCTGCCCCTTGCTGACGCGCCACGCCTCCATTTCCGGAATCGCGACTTGCACTCGAACCGTGTTGAAGTTCATCAAGGTGACGATGCCTGCGTTCTGCGCCACGCTGCCGGAGGTGCCGGCCGGGATGAACGCGCCCAAATCGACATAGCGTGCCGTTATCGTTCCGGAGAAAGGCGCCGTGATGCGCGTGAAGGACAACAGGGTTTGCACACGCTCGAGGTTGGCCTTCGCGACCTCGTACTTGCCGCGCGCGCGTTCCGATTCGATCGGCATCACGAGATCCGGCGCGTTGCGCTGCGCTTGCTCGAGCCGCTCGTACTCGGTCTTTGCGACCGCTGTTTCGGCCTGGTAGCGGGCCAGATCGGCAATGAGCTCAGGCGCTTGTATCTCCGCGAGCAGTGCGCCCGCCTTTACCGCGTCGCCCTTGTCCACTTTGATGGATCTCAGGGACCCGGCGACCTGCGCATACAACGTCACCTCTTCGCTCGCGCGCACGGTGGCCGGGAGCTTGACGTAGCGAATGATTTCTCCGCGTACCGGCTGTCGAACGACGACGTCCGTCGGCGCCGGCTCCGCGCTCAGTGCAGTCGCAGCCACCACGGCGAGGAGGGCGGCGCCAGAAGTTCGCGTAACAGGTCGAGACCGTTGCTGCATTGATGCGCCCTAAGAAGACGGACTACCAAATGACTGTTGAACGAGCGAAGGCGTGAAGTGCTCACTCGTTCGATCATCGGGATCGAGTGAGCGAGCGACGACACCTGTGCGACGGCGCACCATCGCGAATACCGCGGGCAAGACGAACAACGTGGCCGCGGTCGCCATGATCAAACCGCCCATCACCGCACGGCCGAGCGGCGCGGTCTGATCGCCGCTCTCACCGAGCCCGAGTGCCAGAGGCACCATGCCCGCAAGCATTGCGAAACTCGTCATGAGAATCGGGCGCAGACGGCTGGTGGCTCCCGCCAAAGCGGCAGCCACTGAGTCGCCGCTGCGCAGCCGACTGCGCTCGGCAAAAGTCACCAGGAGAATGGCGTTCGCAACGGCGACACCGACCGCCATGATGGCTCCGATCGCCGACTGCACGTTGAGCGTCGTCCCTGTCAGCCACAGCGCCGCCACGACGCCGGCCACGACGGCTGGCACGGTCGAAACGACGATGAGCGAAAGACGCAGCGACTGAAAGTTCGCGGTCAGGAGCAGGAAGATGATGACGACCGAAATCGCCAGGCCGCTCTGCAGGCCAGAGAGAACTTCATGTAGCGGGACGATCTGACCTCTCACGCTGACGCTCGTTTTCGCGGGCGGATCGCCGACCTCGGCGATCGCCTGATCGATTTCCTTGGCGACGGTCCCTAGTGCGGCACCCTCGATGTTCGCGGTAATGCTCACGACCCGCGCCATGTTGTAACGCTCGTATTCGCCGACGGTGGTGCCAGGCGTCACGCTCGCCACATTACGCAGCAGCACCGCATCTCCTTCGCGCTGACCGACGGGCACATTCTTCAAATCCTCGAGCGAGCGCGTCAGCGCTTGAGGGATCTGTACCTGCAAGCTGTATGCGACGCCGGAATTCGCATCAGCCCAGTAGTTCGGAACGGTAAAGCGGCTCGACGTCGTTGCTGCCACCAGCGAACGCGTGACATCGCGAACGTTCAGGCCCAGCCGACCCGCGCGCTCGCGATCGATGTTGACGTCCACGGTCGGAAAATCGAGTGCTTGCGCGAACTGCACGTCACGAAGCGACGGGATTTGCCGCAAGCGTTCGTACAGCTTTTCGGCGTGCTCTCGGCTGACCGCGATATTGGGTCCATTCACCGCGACCTCGACCGGAGTATTGGCGCCGAAGCTCATCACGCGATTGACGATGTCGCTCGGCTCGAACGAGAACCGCACTTGCGGCAGCCGCTCGGCGAAGGTCCGGCGCAAGCGTTCCTGCAATTCCGCGACGCGCACGCCCGAGCCGGACTTGAGCTTCACCGCGAGCCAGCCATCCTCCGGTCCGCCGTTCCACAGATGGATGAGATTCACCGGATAGTTCGGTGCATGCACGCCGATAAGGCCCATCGTGAGCTCGATATTGTCCCGACCCGCCGCCTCTGCGATCAGATCCAAGACCTGCAGCGCGATGGCTTCGGTGTTCTCCACGCGAGTGCCGACGGGAGCGTGCAGACGCAAAGCAAGCTCGCCCGAATCGGCTTTCGGAAAAATCTCGGTGCCGAGCCGAGAGGCACAGAAGACCGCGATGATCGCCGTGCTCACCAGATAAATGCCCACCACCGCGACGGGCGCCGCGCAGATCCGCTGCAGGGCGGTTCCATACTTTTCGGCCAATCGACTCATGAACCGCGGCGTGGGAGGCGCAGAGCTCGAGCGCATGAGCCAGACGGCGAGCACCGGTACGAGCGTGCTCGACAGGACATACGATCCGATCATCGAGAAACCGACCGCGAGCGCGAGCGGCACGAACAGTGACTGAGCCGCACCGGTCATGAAGAACGCGGGCAGAAACACCGCGACGACGCAAAGCATCGCCAATAGACGTGGGCCTGCGGTCTCCGCCGTCGCATCGCGCGCGGCGCGCGCGAGACTCGCGCCTCGACCCACATGTGCGTGAATGTTTTCGATCGCGACCGTGGCTTCATCGACGAGAACGCCGATCGCCAATGCCAGTCCGCTCAACGTCATCAAATTGATCGTTTGTCCTGTCATCCACAGCGCGAGGCTCGCAGCACAGAGCGACAAGGGAATGTTGATCACGACGACCGCGGCGCTGCGCCAGTCTCGCAGGAACACGAGCACCATGAGCCCGGTCAAGACCGCGCCGAGGAGCCCTTCCGTCGCGAGGCTCTTGATCGCGCCCCACACGACGGGCGATTGATCGAATTCGTAGCTGACCTTGACGTCCTCCGGCAGCACGCTTTGAAACTTGTCCATGTTCGCTTTCACGAGGTTCACGACCGCAAGCGTCGAGGCGTCCGCGCGTTTGGTGACCGGGATGTAGACCGTGCGACGGCCATTGACGAGCGCATAGCTCGTCACGAGGTCGGAGGCATCCTCGACGGAGGCCAGATCGCGCAGGAAGATGCTGCCGTGCTCGCTCGTGCGTAAGGTCGTGGCCTCGAGATCCTTGATGTTCTTGACGACCGCATTCGAGGGCACGAGCGGATATTGATCGCCGAGATTCATGTTGCCCGAAGGGCTCAGCGTGTTGGCGAGCGCGAGCGCCTCGACGATCTCGTCGGGCGAGACTTTGTAGGCCTGCATGCGCTCCGGTTTGACGTTGACCACGATGGTGCGTGCGCTGCCGCCGAACGGCGGCGGCGCTGATACGCCCGGAAGCGTCGCGAACAACGGACGCACGAGATTGAGCGCGGCGTCCTGCATCTGCCCGACGGTGCGATTGGGACTGCTCGTCGAGAAGACCAAATAGCCGACAGGCACGCTGCCGGCGTCGAAACGCGTGACGAAAGGACCGGGCGTTCCCGGCGGCATCATCGCGCGTGCGCGATTGACGTAAGCGACCGTTTCCGCGAGCGCAGCCGCCATGTCCGTCCCTGGGTGGAACTGCAGCTTCATGATGCTCGCACCCTGAATCGATTTCGATTCGACGTGCTCGATGCCCGTGATGTAGAGGAAGTGATACTCGTAGTAATACGTGAGATATCCCTCCATCTGCGCCGGATCCATGCCGCCATAGGGCTGCGCGACATAAATGGTGGGCAACCCGAGCGGCGGAAAGATATCGCGCGCCATCCTGTGCAGCGCCACGCCGGCGACGACGACGAGAGCAACGATCAAGACCACCACCGTCAAGGGGCGGCGTAGGGCGAAGCGAACCAGGTTCATCGAACGCTAATCAACTCTGGGGCAACTCGCGCTGCGTGTCATGGCCGGGGGGAGCGTAACGACCAGGACGCATGTTTCTGGCGTGACCCCACCTTCCGACGGTCTGGCGCGCATTTCCTTGTCCGCTATAACCGCTGCTGACTATTTCTTATCCTGCTGCAGGAAGGTGCTTGGAATTCAAAGAGAGAAGCCCTCGTTGACCAACGGCAGCGACCGCACCCGGTGACCACTCGCAGTGAAGATTGCATTGCAGATCGCGGGTGCCACTGGCGGTAACGCGGGTTCTCCCACGCCCGTCGGTGGGTAATCGCTTTCGATGAAGTGCACGTCGACCTGCGGAGCGTGCGTGATGCGGAGCAGGGGGTAACGATCGAAGTTCGTCGGTGTGAGGCGGCCTTTTTCGATGTCCATGTGCTGGCCGAACATGGCGCTGAAGCCATCGATCACAGATCCCTCGCACTGATTCTCTGCGCCGCTGCGATTCAAGACCGGGCCAATGTCGCCGGCCACCGTCACTCGATGCACAGTCAGTTTGCGATTCGCATCGACGCTGACTTCCGCGACTTCGGCGAAGTGACCCGCATGACTGAAATGGAAGGCGAGGCCGCGGCCGCGACCTTTCGCTAGCGGCTTGCCCCAGCCAGATTTTTCGGCGGCCAGCTTGATCACGTTCGCGGCGCGCTCGGTGTTCAGGGCGAACTCGGTTCCTGGCGGCAACCACCGCGGCTCGCCGAGTAGGTTCAACAAAAACTCGAGGTGATCCTGGCCGGCCGCGACAGAGAGCTCGTGCAGGAACGACTGCACTGCGAATGCGATGGAGTTGGAACGCGGTGCCCGCCAGGGGCCGGTGGGCGTGCGCAGCGGCAGCTTGGTTTGCGTGATCTGCACGTTCGGCACGAGTTGATTGGGGAACTCGTCCCCCGGCATATCGCCCCCGCTCGTCGGCGTGTTGCCGTCCGCAGTGAACGTGATGAAGTGATCTTGCCAACCGAGAAGCTTGCCCTCGGCGCTCACTGCGCCCTTGAACGCGTGAAAGCCGCCGACGCGATAGAAGTCGTGCTGCATGTCGTCTTCGCGCGTCCACTGCAATTTCACAGGCGCCTTCACGCGCTGGGCGATGACAGCCGCTTCGCACATCACATCGTTGATGAGGCGCCGGCCGAAGCCGCCGCCACCGCGCAATTGGTGGATCGTGATCCTCTCGGCCGGCAGTCCAAGCAGAGCGGCCAGCGTTTGCAGTGCGCGATCGGGCGACTGCGTGGGGGCCCACAGTTCTATCCCGTCACCCTTGTAGTGAGCGGTGCAGTTCTGCGGCTCGAGCGGTGCGTGTGCAATGAAGGGATAGCTATAGAAAGCTTCGAGCCGATGAGCGGCCGAATCGAAAGCCTTCGCTACATCTCCTTCCGCGCGAAGTGTCTCAGGTCCGGCTTGCTTAGTCAGTGCGTTGGCCTTATCGACCATCTGCGCCCAATCGTCCTTGGAGGCGCTCGACTCATCCCAGTCGATCGTAAGCTTGCTCTTGGCGGAGATCGCCGCCCATGTCGAGGTCGCGACGATGGCCACGCCGGTCATCACTTCCGCGGGCTTGCCGTTACCTTCGATCGCGAACACATCGCGTACGCCAGGCAATCGTTTGATTTCGTCGGCGTTGAACTTCGCGACACGTCCGCCTACCGCGGGACATTTGGTGTAAGTCGCATACAGCATGTCCGGCAGCTCGAAATCGATGCCGAACATTGGTTGACCCGTGACGATGCGAGGATTGTCGACGCCGGTGATTCGCTGCCCCAGCAGTTTGAACTCGCGTCGGTCCTTCAAGCGGAGCTGCTCCACATCCGGTACGGGGAGTGCCGCTGCGCTACTTGCCAGCTCGCCATAACTTGCGCGTTTGCCGCTCGCGTGAATCACGAAACTCTTCTCAGTACGCAGCTCGGAGCGAGGCACCTGCCATTGCCGCGCGGCGGCTTCGAGCAACATCGCTCGAGCGGCCGCGCCTGCCTGCCGCAGTGGCATCCAGTTGGTGGGTGTGGAGCGCGAGCCGCCCGCCGTCTGTCGGCCGTACACGGCCGGATCGATCGCCGAGGGCTCCACCCGTACGAGCGACCAGTCGGCATCGAGCTCTTCCGCGACGATCATGGGCAGCGAAGTACGGATGCCCTGACCCACTTCGGGAATCTTGGCGTAGAGGATCACGGTGTTGTCCGGTGCGATGCGCACGAACGCGTTTGGCCGGAATCCGGCAGCGCCGGTGGTTGCTGCGCTCCTACTCGGCCGTGCATAAAGCGCGAGCATCAAGCCGCCACTGGCTACGCTCACGAGTTGCAGAAACGCGCGGCGCGAGACCGGCACGTGTTGCGCTTCGGCAAGCCGCAAGAGCGACTCGACATCGGTATAGCCGCGATCGGCGCTCATGCGGCCTCCGGCTTCGAGCCCATTCGCGCGGCAGCCGCATGGATCGCCTTGCGAATGCGCAGATATGTCCCGCAACGGCAGAGATGGCCTGCGAGCGCCTGGTCGATGTCTGCGTCGGTGGGTCGAGGATTGCTCTCCAGGAGCGCCGCGGCCGCCATGAGCTGGCCGGCTTGGCAGTAGCCGCACTGCGCAACGTCGTGTTCGATCCATGCTGCTTGTAGGGGATGCAACGACTGCTCGCTAGCAAGCCCTTCGATGGTGGTGAT
>CBJNAT010000123.1:0-7302 GCA_966434585.1 uncultured Gammaproteobacteria bacterium
GCTGATGGTGCTAGCTGCTCTCAACCGTTGGCGGTACGGGCCAGCCATTGTAGCGACCAGTACTGCGGTCCCGGCATTTCGACGCGTGGTTTTGGCGGAGTACGTTTTGATCCTGGGCGTATTGGCGGTCACCGCTGTCATGACCACGCTGTTCTCGCCCGAGCACTGAATGGCCGGTGAACGTCGTGTCGTAGCTACTCTGTGTTGGTCAGATGACCTATGCTTTGGAGAGGAGATCCCCGAACCCGATCCGGAAGGCCGGACGGCGGGTCTGCAGATCGCGAGGAGAAAGCGGGCATGGTCAATAGGGTCAACAGCGCAGGCACGCGCGAGACGATCATCGAAGCGGCCGTCAATGTCATTGCCGATGACGGCGTACACAGCGCGACGACGCGCAAGATCGCGGCGGCAGCGGGCGTGAATCTAGGCACGCTGCACTATCACTTCGAGAACAAAGAAGCCATCCTGCTCAGCATCCTGGGTTATTTGACAGCGACTGCGCGCAGTCGCATCGCCAGTCGGTTCAACACGGAAGAGAAGTTGCACGATCGAATCGAACGCCTGCTCAAATTCGTCTGGTCGGAAGTGCAGAAGGACCCCAAGACGCAGATCGCGCTGTACGCGCTGACGCTCTACGCCATGACCACCGAAGGGGCCGACTGGTTGGCCTGCAAGACTTACGATGAATTCCTGGCGCTCTATCGCGATACGCTGGCCACTGCCAGTGACGTGCGCAGTCGCAAGTCGTCGATCGACATCGAGGAGCTGGGGAATTTCATCCTGTCGACGTTCGATGGAATCGTTCTGCAGTGGCTGGCCACGCGTAACACGCAGCGTGCGCGCCGGGAGGTCATGACTCTGGTTCGAAGTGCGCAGCGCTTGGCAGGCGGCTGATACTGCTGCGGCAGTATCCGATGATTGCGCCCAGCAACAGCGCCACGATGGCGAAGCGTGCGGCCACGACAACGGCTGTGAGCGCATGGTCGCGAATGAACACGGCGACGATCGCCGGTCCCAAGACACCGGAGAGCACCTGTGCTCCCGGAATCAGGCGCGAGAAGACTTGCGCCGGATCGTGATGCGCCGTCAACGACATGAAGTAGGCGACCCCTAAAGCCCAACCGATGTTGAAGAGCACGAGCGCCAACGTGTAACTGGTCGCCGTCGGGAAGAGTGCGGTGATGAGCAATCCCCCGAGCACGGCGAGGGTGGCCACACAGCTCATCAAAGCGCGTCCAGGCCGGTCGCCCACCAACAATGCAAACAAGGCTGCGAAGACACCGACGGACAAGCCGAGCGAAATGCCATTGGCGATCTGCGTGTCCGTCAAACCATGCTCGGCACCGAGCCGCTCGGCATAGGCCCAGAAGGAAAAGATGCCGATCATGAAAGTGAGTAAGCCGAGGAGCGCCAGGAGTCCGCGCGTGTCGCTCCGCCACGAGATCACGCCTGAAGCACTCTCGGTCGCGTTCGTGTCTGTGCCACCATTCGCGCGCTTCGGGAATGCAATACTGAGTCCCGCGATCACCATAAACCACAGGGCGATCGAAGCGATCGCGAACTGGTAGCCATGCTCGATATGGATCTCGGGCAGCCACTTCGCGTAAGCGGCGAACAAAATGCTTTGCGTCAGGACCACGCCTGCGAACGCGCGGCCCGTGTCCGGGGCTCTTCCCAGAATGTAGATCACCACCGAGTACGCGGCGCCCGCGCCCAGGCCCGAACAGAAGCGCAGCAGTACGAGTGTGCCCATGCCCGGTGCGATCGCGGTCAGAAGATTCGCGATGGCAGCGAGCACTGCAGCGCACAGTGTCGTCGTGCGCCAGTGACCCTTCGGCGAGAGGAAGTACGCCACCACGGTGCCGACGCCGATGCCGATCGATTCGACTGAGAGCACCCATCCCACTTGGTCCAGCGTGAGCTTGAACTGCTCGACGAAGATCCCGGCCAAGATGGGCATGACCCCGATCACGATGATGGCGGCGCCAGCGGTCACGACGCACGCGCTGATTTCGCGAAGAGTCAACGGCTGGTGCTGCATCTGCGTGACTCCCGCGAACTGTTATGAACGGTGCGCGGAACAACTCGCGCGAGCGATTTCCGCTGCTACGCGTTCGCCGGAGCGCAGCGCGCCATCGATATAACCGTTCCACCGCGTTGCCGTTTCCGTGCCGGCCCAGTGAATGCGGCCAATGGGAGCGCGCATCGCCGGTCCCAAGCTCGTCCAGGCGCCGGGGATCATGAAAGCCGCGTACGCGCCGCGAGAGAATTCCTCCTCGAGCCACGATTGCTCGATGTACTCGCGCGGCGCGGCCGCTTCGCGACCGAAGATCTTCGCCAAGAGATCGAGGACCGCATCGCGCCGCGCATCTTGCGAGCGATCGCTCCAACGTTTTGCTTCGTCACCTTCGATGAATGCGACGAGAATCCCCGGAGTCCCTGCAGGCGGCGAGTTGTCGTAGATCAAGCCGACGGGCGGCTGATCGCTCACGGCCAGACCCGATAATCCCTCGTGTCGCCAGAACGGCCGCGCATACACGCAGTGGATCTTGATGCAGGCCCCCATCGGCATACGCTGTGTCAGGTGATCACGCTGTGCAGGAAGGGAAGGGGTGTACCGCAGTCGGCTCGCGAGTGCGGGCGGCACGGTGATGACGACGCGATCGGCGCTCACCGTGCCGCCGGGATGCACGATTTCGACGCCGCGAGCGCTATGACGGATCTCGGTAACGCGAGTATCGAAGCGAATCTCCGCATCCAGTGTCGCCGCCAAGCGTTGCGCCAAGTGTTGTGCTCCCTTCACGAAGCGTCGTTCTTGCGCGCCGCCGCTCACTTGGATCAAGCGCGCGAGGTTGCCCGCGGCGCGAATGTAGAAGAGCACATGCAGGAACGACAGTTCATGTGCATCGGCCGCGAACACCGAGCACGCTAGAAACTTGAGCCAGAACTGCGCGGGTCCGGGTTCGACGTCGTGCCTGATCCAATCCGCGAAGGTCATCGTATCGAACGACTGTGCCTGTTGAGATACCCAGGGCTCTTCGGTATCCACGCTGACTGCGAGCGAATCCAGTCGTTCGAATGCGCGCTGGCATTCGTGTACTGCAGCGTCGCCATGCGGCGGGAGTAACCCCTCGTACCGCATGAGGTGTCCTTCGTACAGGCAAAGATGGCTGCCGGTATCGTAAGACGGAAATGTTTCGACACCGAGTTCGGCTGCAAGCGCCAGCACGCGATCCTGCCCAGGTCCGATCCATTGACCGCCCACATCGATCGGCGTGCCACATCTCGTTGCCTTGGTCCAAATCCGGCCGCCAACCCTGTCGCGCGCTTCGAGTACCGTGACAGCGAAGCCCGCGTCGAGTAGTGCGCGGGCCGCGCTCAGCCCCGCAAACCCGGCACCGACGATCGCGATGTGTTGAGATTCGGCGGTGCAGGATGCATTCACGATGACTACTCCGACAGTGGGTTGATCGGGGTCACCGGCCCGAGTGCCTGCTCGACCGTGGCGGCGGCTTCGAGGCAGAGCTCATCCTGAAAGCGCGCACTCACGAGCTGCACCCCGATGGGAATCTGGCGGCCCCGTCTCATCGGAATCGAAACGGCCGGCAGCCCGAGAAACGCGGTTGCGGTACACGGGCTATGTGCCGTCAGCATCTGACGCGACTCACTCTCGCCGCGAAGGTCATGGCCGACCGGGAAGGGCAGCGACCAACTCGTCGGCAGCAACAGAAGGGAATGGGTTGCGAAGAACGTGAGCCACTCGCGCAGGATCGTGGTGCGAAGCGCGAGCGCGGCGAGCATGTCATCGCCCGAGAGCACAGGAGAGCAGCGGCGCGTGAGCGCATAGGCCCGCTGAAAACCTTCATCGCCATCGTTCAAGGCGGCATGCGCCGCGGCGTCGCGGGCATCGTTGGCGAGTAGCGCCATCCACGTGCGCGCGGCCTCGCCGAAACGCGGCGGCGCTGCGAACTCCACTGCGTACCCTGCATCGGCGAGTACGGCAGCGGCTCGGCGCAACTCGTTCGCAACGTTCGGATCCGCCTGAAATTCCGCATCTCCGGCAAAGACTGCAACGCGCGCGGGCTGCGCATTCGTAGGCATATCGATGGGAGCAGGCGCCCACCACGGGTCGCGGTGGTCGCGCGCGGCAAGCGTCATAAGACCCAGGCGCAGATCATCGACGGATCGAGCGATGACGCCTTGCGTCGAGCCCAATTGCAGCAGGATCGAACGCTCTCTGGGTGCGGTGGGATTGAACGCCGGAACGCGGCCCGTCGTCGGGCGTAAACCATAAACGCCGCACGCGCTCGCGGGCAATCGCACAGAACCTGCGAGATCGTTTGCATGAGCGAGGGGGCCAATGCCAGTGGCAACCGCCGCGGCGGCGCCGCCGCTCGAGCCCGACACGCTCAAGCCGGCATCCAGCGGATGACGCGTGAGACCATACAGCGCGTTATCCGTGGCCCATCGCAGCGAGTAGGCCGGTGCATTCGTGCGGCCCATGAACACAGCGCCGGCTTCGCGCCAGTTGCGCACGGGCGGGCTGTCCTCTTGCGCAATCAAGTTCTTGAACGCGAGCACGCCGTTGCTCGTCGCAACGCCGACTTGATCGACGTTGATCTTCGTGGTGACTGGCACGCCATGCAGCGGGCCAACCGGTGCACGGCTCTCGAGCGCTTCATCAGCTCGAGTGGCGCCGCGCCGTGCCTCTCCGCTCAGCACCTCGACGACCGCATTGATGGCGGGGTTGACCTGCTCGAGTCGGGAAAGACAGCTCTCGAGCGCTTCTCGACAGGAGATCTGGCGCTCCCGGATGGCTCGCGCCAATGTCGTCGCGTCCCACTTCCAGCACTCGAGTGCGCTCATCGTGGTTCTCTTGCGGCATGAACGGCCGTCGAGAGCCGATGCTATATTGGTCTTGTGAACTGGTCAAATGACCAAGTTGCTGCACCTGCGTTTGATGCTGTGCGAGTCAGATCGGATCAGCGGCGGGCCGTTTACGTCAGTTCACCCTGGCACAGATACTTCGTGTGCAGGTAGTCATCCAGCCCATACCGGGAGCCTTCGCGTCCGTAGCCGGACTCTTTGATGCCGCCGAATGGCGCCGCTTCGCTGGCAAATGCGCCTTCGTTGATTCCGACGATGCCGCTTTCAAGTCGATCGGCGACTCGCCAGATTCGCTGTACATCGCGGGAATAGAAATACGCGGCGAGACCGAACGGCGTGTCGTTCGCGTGATGCACGACATCCGCTTCAGTATCGAATCGGAACAACGGCACAACCGGTCCGAACGTCTCCTCGTGAGCAAGCGTCATGGCCGAGGTTGCGCCGGCCAACACGGTGGGTGCATAGAAGTGTCCGCCCGCGGGCAGCCCATCAGTGAGGCGGCGCCCTCCGGTGAGGACGGTAGCGCCTTTCGCGAGCGCATCGGCGACGTGCCGTTCGATCTTGTCCACCGCACGTTCGTTGATCATCGGACCGATCTGCGCGCGCGACGATGTCGCCGGCGCCACGTGCAACGCACTCACGCGCGCCGCCAACGCATCCGCAAAGCGTTCGTACACGGCGCTCTGCACGTACACGCGGTTGGGACTGACGCAGGTCTGACCGCCATTGCGAAACTTCGCGCGCATCAGCCCATCGACCGCTGCGGACACATCGGCATCGTCGAACACGATGAAGGGCGCGTTGCCGCCCAGCTCCAGCGACAGCTTCTTCAACGTTGCGGCAGATTCGCGCGCCAAATATTTGCCGACCGCGGTCGAGCCGGTGAACGTGATCTTGCGTACGCGCGAGTCTCGCAGCCACGCCGCGACGGTTTCGGGCGCGCGCTCGCGAGAGGCCGAAATCATGTTGATGACCCCAGCAGGGCAGCCGGCTTCTTCGAGCAGTTTCACGAGCGCGAGCGCGGTCAGTGGCGTGTCTTCAGCAGGCTTTGCCACCACAGTGCAGCCGACGGCCAATGCGGGAGCAATCTTGCGGGCGATCATCGCGAGCGGGAAATTCCAGGGCGTGACCGCAGCCACGACCCCCACCGGTTCTTTCACCACGAACATCTTTCTGCCGTGTACGGGTGCCGGAATGATGTCGCCATACGTACGTACGGCTTCCTCCGCGAACCACTCGACGTAGGACGCTCCATACGCAACCTCTCCACGCGCCTCGCTCAGCGGTTTGCCTTGTTCGAGCGAGATGAGCTGCGCGAGATCGGCGGCGTTCGCCTCGATGAGTGCGTGCCAGCGTTTCAACAAGCGCGCACGCTCTCGCGCCGTGCGCGAACGCCACTCGGCAAATGCGCCTTGGGCGGCTGTCGCTGCAGTGGCTGCGTCCTCGATGTTGCTATCCGGCACCTCCGCAACGAGATCGCCCGTCGCCGGATCGTTGACCGCGAAGCGTCGTCCGCTGCGGGATTCGCACCACTCTCCGCCGATGAAGTTGTGAGTGAGGATGAGATCGGATCGAGTGAGTGTCATCGAGTTAATCTCCCGTGATGCGCGCCGCAATGGCGCGCCCCATGTCGGTCGTCGAAGCTGTGCCGCCGAGATCCGGCGTGTGCGGACCTTCCGCGAGCACGTGTTCGATTGCGGCCATGATGGCATCGTGAGCCGCGCGTGCAGCTCCACCGCCGTAGCCGAGGAAATCCAACATCATCGCGCCGGACCAGATCATGGCGATGGGGTTTGCGATGTTCTGGCCCGCAATGTCCGGCGCCGAGCCGTGCACCGGCTCGAACATCGATGGGAAGGCACGCTCGGGATTCAGATTGGCGGATGGCGCAATGCCGATGGTGCCGGTGCAGGCCGGCCCCAGATCGGAAAGGATGTCGCCGAAGAGATTGGTGGCGACCACGACATCGAAGCGCTGCGGTTGCAGGACGAAGCGCGCACATAGGATGTCGATGTGCTGCTTGTCCCAAGTCACTTCCGGATATGAGGCGGCTATCTCCGCGGCCCGCGCGTCCCACCACGGCATGCTGATCGCAATGCCGTTGCTCTTGGTCGCCACCGTCACGTGTCGTCGTGCGCGCCTGCGAGCGAGCTCGAAAGCGAATCGCATGACGCGTTCGGTGCCGTGCCGCGTGAACACCGCCTGTTGAATGGCCAGCTCGCGCGCGGTGCCTTCGAACATGACACCGCCTACCGAGGAATACTCACCTTCGGTGTTCTCGCGCACGATCATCAGATCGATGTCACCCGGCTTGCGTCCCGCGAGCGGGCAGCGCACGCCGGCTATCGTGCGTGCCGGGCGCAGGCTGATGTATTGATCGAACTCGCGGCGAAACTTGATGAGCGAGCCCCACAG
>CBJNAT010000124.1:0-7296 GCA_966434585.1 uncultured Gammaproteobacteria bacterium
GACCACCTGTGGCCAGAGCACGAGCGAAGAGATAGAGCCCGTATGTCCACCGGCTTCGGCGCCTTGTGCGATGAGCACATCGATTCCGGCTGCCTTCTGCTGCAGCGCCTGATCGACACGACCGACCAATGCGCCGACCTTGATGCCGTGCGCATGGACGCGTTCGATCAAGTGAGTGGGTGCGACGCCTAAGGCGCTCACGACCAACTTCACCGGGTGCTGCAGAGCGATGTCGAGAAGGGCCTCCGCATCTTCGGGCGTCATGTTGAGGCGCTCGCGATTCTCTCGGATCGTTGCCGCGGCATCCTCTTCAGGGAGCGGCGGCACGCCGGCGGCGTCCAGAACGGACCGCGCGAACGCCACATGCGACGGCGGCAACGCCCGTTCGGCATCGAGCTTCTGCCGTGCGTCCACCTTCTCGTAACGGTTCGGCATGAGCAGATCGACGCCATAAGGCTTGCCGCCGATGTGTCGATCGATCCAGCGCAGATCGGTTTCGAGCTCCGCGGCCGTGTGTCCTGAGGCGCCGAGCACGCCCATGCCGCCGGCCTTCGACACCTCCAACACGACGTCGCGGCAATGAGAAAAGGCGAAGATCGGCGCGTCGATGCCGAACAACTCGCAGAGTGGGGTATGCATGGCTCGTCTCGTGCGAAGCGATGACGAGGCATATTCCGGCGATGCGCACGCGCAAGTCCAAGACGGACGGTGCAGCGGATTGATAGCAGTTTCGTTATCAATCAGCCGTGACGACGAGCTGCGAGATCCGCCCCCACCTTCCAGAGTGCGTCCAGACCGACGTTGCTGCGCCCTGCCTTGCGCACGAGACAAATGTCGATCGCGAGTGCCTCGCCGCGGAGCGCTCGACGTACGAGGCCGGAAGGCATGCGCGCGCAGTCGAGCAGGGCAGCGGGTGCGGGGATTGCGATGCCAAATCTGGCTGCGTAGTTGAGCGACGCTTGGAAATTGTCATCGGGAAGATGGACCAGCTTTATGCCGGGTGCCCGCAGCACGTCGCTCAACTTCCTGCCCGCCGGCGAGTGCTCCGGCAGCTTCCATAGTCCGATGCGCTGGCCCCGCAGATCTTCCGGGGCGATCTGGCGGCGGCGCGCCAGCGCGGAGCCACCGGGCACCGCGACCTCGAGGGCGCTGCGACGCAACACGAGAACGTCGAGATCGGGATAGTCGAGCGGACCGGTCGTCAGGGCCGCATCGATCTCTTCGTTCAATACCGCATCGACGAGGCGCTGCAGCCAGGCTGTGCGAACCTGGAGGAGCAGTTCTGGGAACCGGCTTGCAAAGCCCTCGATCAGTTCGCTCCGTTCGGGCAGCTCCGCGAGGAAATGAGCTGTTCCCAGACGCAAGAGGCCACTTGCGTGCTCGCGCTGAAGACGAACCGTATCTGCCAACAGCCCTGCATCGTCCAGCAAGCGTCGTACGTGCGGCAGTAGCGCAGATCCCGCGGGCGTCAACGCCACTGATCGCGTACTGCGCTCGAACAAGCGCACGTCAATGCTGCGCTCGAGCCGCTGAATCGATTGCGACAACCACGGTTGTGCAACACGCAGGCGTTTCGCTGCGACGCTAAAAGAGCGCGATTCCGCCACCGCCACGAAGCAGCGAAGCAGGCGTAGATCGAAATCGGCTTCGCGTTTCAATGCTGGCGCTCCTAGATGGAGATGGAGCGGCATTCTGGCCGATATGGCTGGATTGATCACTTCGGACAGTAAAACGCGAGCGAGCCTCGCCCCGTCGCGAGGGCGAACTGCGCAGCCGCAAGCTCGTCAGGGACGGCCACACGTTTCTATGAGAATCCCCACTCTCGCCCAAGAGTGAGTGCCTACTTCATCATAGTTCAACTATATGAATGTAGTGCGCAGGCTTAACGAGGGTTTCAGGTGGCGGCAGTAGTGCAAAGAGTCCGGCAGCACCTCATCGATCCGGAGCTGTGTGCGCGCTGCAATGGTTGCGAGGAAGCGTGTCCCAACGACGCGATTACACATGATTTCCAGAACTATGCCGTGAATCACGCGCTGTGTGGCGGTTGTCTGAAATGTGTCGATGCCTGTTCGACGGGCGCCGTGGACAACTGGCGCGAGCTCACGGCAGCGGATCCATACTCGGTGGAGGAACAGCTCACGTGGACCGCATTACCCGATACGGGCACACCGATCGCCGAGCACGGCGCCCGCCCGCTGCGCACTGCCGCGCCTCACAGTGCCGCAGCGCCGAGTCAGCATCTGTATGACTTGCATGCGCCAGCCATGGCCTCGGTGGTCGAGAACCGCCAAGTCACGAGCAGCGTGAACACCCAGGTTCATCATATCGTGCTCGATTTCGGGCGGCTGGCGTTCCCTGTGCTGGAAGGACAATCGCTGAGCGTCATTCCGCCCGGCTGCGACGCCCATGGGCACGCACATCACGTGCGTGTCTACTCGGTGGCGAGCCCGCGCGACGGCGAGCTCGTCGGCACCAACACGGTCGCGCTGACAGTGAAGCGTGTGACCGAAGATGAGATCGGCCGTGCCGTGCACGGTGTGTGCTCGAACTTTCTGTGCGACTTGCCGCTTGGCTCGCGCGTGCAAGTGATCGGCCCGAGCGGTGCGACGTTCCTCATGCCGGATGACCCGGCGTGCACGCTGCTGATGATCTGCACGGGTACTGGCATCGCACCAATGCGGGCCATGATCGAGCGCCGTAAGCTTCTAGGGCAGCTGTCGCGCAGTCGAAGCCTGTTGTTCTACGGCGGCAGGACGCCGCGGGAGATGCCGTATTTCGAGGAGATCGCTGCGCTGGCCTCGCCGACGATGAAGGTTTACTGCGCGCTCTCTCGCAGTGCGGATTACGCGCGCCAATACGTCCAGGACCTCATTCGCGAGCAAGCCGCCGAAGTGAGTCGTGCGCTGCTCGACGAACAAGGCCACGTCTACGTTTGCGGTTTGAAGGGTATGCAGAGCGGCGTCGCAGCGGCATTGCACGACTGTCTCGCAGCCCGCGGCCATTCGTTCGAGGACTTGCTGCCCGAGCTACAACACACAGGGCGATATCACGTCGAGGTTTATTGAGCTCATTCGCTGGAGGTTCGATCCATGGCTGCAGTCAAGAGAGTGATCCCGTCCCATGTGCCGCCCGAGCTCGTGCGTGATGTGGACATCTACGCGCCGCCGAATGCGGCGCAGGATTTTCATCTCGCGATGAAGGCCGTGCAGGAGAGTTGCCCCGACATCTTCTGGTCGCCGTATCAGGGTGGGCATTGGGTTGCCGTACGCGGCGAAGACATGTACGAGGTCTTCTTCAAGAACTACGAGCTGTACTCCTCCAGTGTGATGACGGTGCCGAAAGAGCAGGCGCCACCGTTTCGCATGTTGCCGATCGAATCCGATCCCCCTGCACATACCGAGTACCGCGCCATCATCGCCCCGTGGTTCACACCCAAGGCGATTGGCGAGCTCGAGAAGACCGCCCGTGAGCTGTCGATCTCACTGATCGAAGGTTTCCTGCCGCGCGGTGAATGCGAATTCGTCACCGAATTCTCGCAGCACTTGCCCATCGCCATCTTCATGAGTCTGGTCGATCTGCCCTGGGAGGATCGCGAGTACCTGATGCGTTTGGCCGAAGCGCAGGTGTATCAGACGAGCCACGAAGAACGCATCGAGGCGTTGCAGAAAATGCAGGCGTACCTCGAGCGCAAGCTCGACGAGCGCCGCGCGAAGCCGGGCTCCGACATGTTGAGCAGGATTGCTACGGTGGAGGTGAATGGACGCAAGCTCACACACCAAGAGCAGCTCGGCATGGCGACGCTCGTGCTCATCGGTGGCCTGGACACGGTTGCGTCGATGCTGGGATTCATCGCTTCGTTCCTCGCCCGCAATCCAGCGCACCGGCGCCAGCTCGTCACACAACCATCGCTGATCCCGAATGCTGTCGAAGAGCTGATTCGCAGGCACGGAGTCGCCCAGCCCAGCCGCCTGATCACGCGCGACCACGTCTACAAAGGTGTGCCGTTCAAGGCCGGCGATCAGATCGTGTTGTCGACCATGATGCACGGCCTCGATGAGCGCTGCTTCACCGCGCCGCTGGACGTGGATTTCACGCGCAAGAATCCCTTGCATTCGGGGTTCGGGAACGGACCGCATCGTTGCCCGGGATCGTTCCTCGCGCGCACGGAGATCAAAGTGTTCCTGCAGGAATGGCTGGCACGCATTCCGGAGTTCGAGATCAAACGCGGCGAACAGCCGCGAATTCGCACCGGCGTGAATGGCAGTTACGTGTACTTGCCGCTCGCCTGGACCCGCAACTGAAGGCAACCATCATGAAGACCGAGACTAACGCAAGAGCCGCTCTGCGCGATGAGCGCGTACGCCCCGACTTCGTTCCCGCGTCCGATTACATTTCGCGGGAATTTCTCCAACTCGAGTACGAGCGGTTGTGGCCGAAGACATGGCAGATGGTATGCCGAGAGGAGGAGATTCCGCGAATCGGCGACCACGTGACCTACGAGATCGGCAACCAATCCTTCATCGTCGCTCGTGCCCGAGATGGCATTCACTGCTTCTACAACGTGTGTATGCATCGGGGTCGCAGGCTTACGACCGGCTGCGGCAACGTGGCGCGGTTCCACTGCCTCTATCACGGTTGGCAGTGGAATCTCGATGGCAGCGTCGCGCGCGTGTTGGACCGGGGCGATTGGTCGGGTTGCGCCTCGATGGCTGACGAAGACTTGCGCCTGCCAGAAGCGCTCGTCGACACCTGGGGCGGCTTCGTGTTCATGAACATGGACAAGAATGCCGAACCGCTCGCGCGCTTTCTTGATCCGGTGCCCAGTTATCTGAATCCGTTCGAGTACGAAAGGATGCGCTTCCGCTTCTATGCGACGTTTCGCCTGCCGTGCAATTGGAAGGTCGCGCAGGAAGCCTTCGATGAGGGTTATCACGTTGCAGCGACGCATCCGCAATTGCTGCAGACGATGGGCGACGACACGACTCGGAGCGTCATCCATGGCAAGCACGCGATGTTCTACAACCCCATGGAGGGAGCCCCGCTCGGAGCCCCATCGCCGCGTTTGAACAAGCCGATTCCGAAAGATCTGCGGCCGGGCCTCATCGGCTTCTACGATGAGTTGATCCGCACGTTGCCCGTTCTTCACAGCGAGCGCGATGGCGAGGCCGTGCGCCGGCTCATGACGGAAGTCGCGCCGGACACAGCGCCAACAGAGCTCTTCGTGAAGGCGCTGCAATTCCAGAAAGAAGCGGCCATCGCTGCTGGTGCGGGCTGGCCGAATCTCACAATGGAGCAGCAGGCGCGCGCAGGCGTCGATTGGCACATCTTCCCGAACATGGTGACGCTGCCCGTGCCCGACGGTGTCATCGTGTATCGCTCGCGGCCCGACGGTGACGATCCCGACTCGTGCATCTACGACGTGTGGGGATTACAGCGCTATGCGCCTGGTTCGGAGCCGACGATCAAGCGGCAGAGCTTCCTCGGTAAGGATGACTGGCGCGGCATAGGCCCCGTGAGTCTCATTCTCGAGCAGGACTTCATCAACATGGAACAAGTGCAACAGGGATTGAAGTCGTACGGCTTCCCAGGCGCACGTCCAAGTCCATTGCAAGAAGGTGCGTTGATGAACATGCACCGTGTGCTGCGCGAGGAGTATTTGTTCAAGTAGCGCTACTCGGCAAGGCGATAGTTACGGGCTACGGCCAGAGCGAATCCGCCTTGCGCTACCGACGCTGCCAGGCGACATCGCCTTTCGACTTGCGCACAGCCAGCGCTTCCCGTTCGATGCGCAACGCATCGGCGAGCGTCGAGTGCTCGCCCGCGTGGAAGACCTGCTTCACGGTTCCAATGAGGGCCGGATCTTGCGCCGCGATCGCCAGGGCAACGGTGCGGACGTAGGGCAACAGCTCCTCGTGCGGCTTCACCTCGTTGGCAATGCCGATGCGCAGTGCCGTGGCGGCGTCGACCGGTATGCTCGTGTACGTGATCTGCTTGGCCCAGCTATAGCCGATGCGATGCGGTAGACGGGCCGTGAGGCCGCCGCCGGCGAGCGCGCCGATCTTTGTGTGCGTATCGGCAAACTTGGCGCGCTCCGATGCGATGATGAAATCGCAGCCGAGCGCCAGTTCGAACCCTCCCGTCATGCAAGGCCCATTCACCGCCGCGACGATCGGTTTGCGCACGAGCGGCACGGAGTTGATCATCGCGCCGACTTCGCTGCGCGGCGAGTCGGGAGCGATGAAGTCCTTGAGATCGAGACCCGCACAGAACGCGGGATCGCTGCCGGTGATGACGGCGACGCGCACATGCTCATCGGCATCGATGCGTTTCAGCTCCGCAGCGAGCGCGCGTGTCAATGCGATGTTCAGTGCGTTCCGCGCTGCCGGGCGGTTGAGCGTCAGCCAAAGTACGCCCTCGGTGAGATCGGAGAGCAGACAGGATTCTTCACTCATAAGCGTGTAGTCAGGTTTTCCAAGGGTGAGTGACTCGTGAGTTCGGTGATTTGACCTGCCCCACGTCCGTTAACTATTCTGGGGTGAATGACGTTCACTTAATAGAACGTCTACTCGTCGCGTCCCATCGGCTTTAAGCGAGATCTGCTCATGAATCTGTCCGACCTTCAAACATTGCAGCTGCGCCGGGACGGCAAGGTACTGGTTGCGACGATGAATCGCCCCGATACGCTGAATGCGGTCGATCCGCAGATGCACCAGGAGTTGGAGCGGTTGTTCAACGGCGTGGCGGCCGATTCCGAAACGAACGTGCTGGTGTTTACTGGCGCAGGCCGTGCGTTCAGCGCGGGTGGCGACATCGAGCAAATGCAGCGCCTCATCGATGACCCGGAACTCTTCTATCAAGACATGCAGGCCGCGAAGCGGTTGGTCTTTTCCATCCTGGATTGCCCCAAACCGATCATCGCGAAGATCAACGGCCACGCGATCGGATTGGGTGCGACGCTCGCGCTCTTCTGCGATCTGGCAATTGCGACCAAGCAGGCGAAGATTGCGGATCCGCACGTGAACGTCGGCTTCGTCGCTGGCGATGGCGGCGCGGTAATCTGGCCGCAGCTCATCGGCTATATGAAGGCCAAAGAGTATCTGTTCACCGGCGATGCACTGACCGGTGAAGAGGCTGCGCAACTCGGGTTGATCAATCGCGCAGTCGAGCCGGGCGAACTGGATGCCTGCGTCGATCAGCTTGCGCAGCGTCTGGCGAACGGCGCGGCCAAAGCGATTCAGTGGACGAAGCAGTCGATCAACATTCGTTTGAAAGAAGTGGCTCACGCGGTGCTCGATG
>CBJNAT010000125.1:0-7294 GCA_966434585.1 uncultured Gammaproteobacteria bacterium
GGATGAGGCGAGGATTATAAGCAGCCGAGCTATTGGGCTTGCACTGCGGTCAGGTCAGGCTCGCCCAGATGCGCCAGGATCTGATCGCGCGCACGGTCGCGTATAGCCTCTGCGCTCTTTGCTTCGGTCGCTGCGTCCAGGTCGATGGGGTGCAGCACTTCCACCTCGATGAGATGACGGCGCGGCAGTAAACGGTCGCACGGAAGTACGCGCCGCGTTCCGCGAATCACAGCGGGAACGATCGGCACCTGAGCGCGCGCGGCGGTTGCGAAAGCGCCGCTGTGGAACCGGGACAACCCGGGTTCCGGTTTGAAGGTGCCTTCGGGAAAAAAGACGAGCGCCTGCCCAGTGCTCGCCGCGCGGATCAGGCGGCGAGCATCCATTGCGCCCGCGTGACGATTGAAGCGGTCGACGAACTCGGATCCGATGCGCTTGAGAAGCGTGGCAGCGAGCGGAACGTTCACGATCTCCTTCTTGATGACGAAGCCGAAGCGGGCGGGCAGAGCGGCCTTGAGCACCACGCCATCGAGGTAGCTTGCGTGATTGGCTACGAGCACGCACGGGCCCGACGGAAGTCGATCGAGACCGGTGACGAGGAGAGGCAGGCCGGCCGCTTTGAAGAACAGCCCGGAAATGCGATGAACGGCAGCGCGGCGGCGCGCCAACCCCGGGACCAAAGTGGCCGCGATCACGGCGACGATACCGAGCACGACGAAAGTGACGATCGCGTACGTGCCGTAGAGTCCCTGGAACAATCGATCGGCTGCGGACTCCCCCAGTGCGGGATCTTGTCTGGCCGGCGGCTGCGATGCATTCATGCGGCGGCGTGTCGGAGGCTCTGACGTTGTACGGCGACTTTCTGTGAACTGGTTCTCTTTATGTAATGGCTGAGGATCATCTGTGATAACAGTCACGCCGATCTTCTGGGCCGCGTCCGCATACTGCCGACCAGCCTCACCCATGGGCTCGATGCGTGCATGCGCATCGAACGTTTCCAGGAGCGCCGGCTTAGTCCGGGACACATGAGCACAGCAAGTAAGGGCACAGTCTACGCGAGGAGCGAACAGGACACGTCTTCCAGTCCGTCCGCCGCCCTCATCGACCGCTTCCTCGACGCCGTTTGGATGGAACGCGGCCTGTCGCCGAACACGCTGTCGGCGTATCGCGCCGATCTCACGGCTTTGGATCGCTGGCTCACCTCACATGGCACGACGATGAGTGCTGCGAAGCGAGCTGATCTCTTGGGCTTCATCGCGTGGCGCGTCGAAAACGGCGCACGCCCGCGCTCGACCGCTCGTCAGTTGTCGAGCTTCCGTCGTTTCTATCGTTACCTCATCCGCGAGAGCTCGATCAAAGAAGATCCGACCGCGCAGATTGCGATGCCGAAGATCGGCCGTTCGCTGCCGAAGTCGCTGACGGAAGAGGAAGTCGAATCGCTGCTCGGCGCGCCAACAGTCGAAGATCCGCTCGGCCATCGCGACCGGTGCATGCTCGAAGTGCTCTATGCCACGGGTCTGCGCGTATCCGAGCTCGTGAACCTGCGCATGACCCAAGTGAATCTCAATCAAGGCGTGCTGCGCATCGTGGGCAAAGGTGATCGCGAACGACTCATCCCGCTCGGTGAGGAAGCACAGCGCTGGCTGGAGAAATTCCTGGAAAGCGCCCGACTCGAAATTCTGCTAGATCGACAGACGGATTATTTGTTTCCGACCCGACGCGGCGAACGTATGACTCGTCAGGCCTTCTGGCACATCATCAAACGCTATGCACAGAAGGCGGGCGTGCAGAAGGCGCTCTCGCCGCACACGCTGCGCCACGCCTTCGCAACGCATCTGCTCAATCACGGCGCCGATCTGCGCGTCGTCCAGATGTTGCTGGGGCACAGCGACCTCTCGACCACACAGATCTACACGCACGTGGCCCGCGAGCGCATGAAGGAGCTGCACGCGCAGCATCATCCGCGCGGATAGCACCCTCTCTTCACTCTCCGCTCACCGCGATTCGCTTTCTTGTTGCTACACTGCCGCCGCCGCTTGAACTTGACTCGCCTCTCCGAGTCGAAGCCGCAGATCTCGAGCGCCTCTCATCGGTCCGGAGTGTAGTGTCCATGCGAATCCCCCTGCTTCTAGCCGCAGCCCTGTCATTCTGCGCGGTTGCCGTTGCTGCGCCTGCGCCGGAGACGGTCGCGAAGAGCGACGATCCGACCGTTGCTTTGCGGACACGTCTGCAAGAGAAATTTCCCGGGATCCGCATCGGCGAGATCGTCCCAGCACCGGTGGCAGGGCTCTACGAGTTCACGGCCGAAGGGGACGTCATGTACATCAGCCGGGACGGCAAGTACTTGCTCGACGCGCAAATCATCGACATGGACAAACGCGTGAACGTCACCGAAGAGAAGCGCGCGGGCGAGCGCAAGAGGGCGCTGGCCTCGATCGATGAGAAGCAGATGATCGTGTTTGCTCCGGCCTCGTATAAGTACACGATCACTGTGTTCACCGATACCGACTGCGGCTACTGCCAGAAACTGCACAGCGAAATCGATCAGATCAACAAGTTGGGTGTGCGCGTTCGCTACCTTGCGTTTCCTCGCGAGGGGCCGGGGTCGGAGGCATGGCACACCATGGAAGCGGTGTGGTGCGCGAAGGATCGCAAGACGGCCATCACGCAGGCCAAGCGGGGTGAGAAATTCGCCGAGCAGAAGAACTGCGGCAGCACGCCCGTCCGGTCGCAGTGGGAATTGGGCGAGCGGCTCGGCGTAAAAGGTACGCCTGCGGTATTCACCGACTCAGGCAAGCAGATTGGCGGTTATCTGCCGGTCAGCCAACTGCTCGCAGCGCTCAAGCAGCAGTAGCAAACATGGCGTCCGGCGGCCAGACAGCCGCCGACGCCTACCCGAAAGCTCAGCGTTCGAGCAGCTTCAGCTTGTCTGGCTTGCCCTTCCATTCATCAGCGTCCGACGGAGCATCGATTTTTTCGGTGATCACGGGCCACTTCTTGGCCAGCTCGGCGTTCAACTGCTTGAAATGCTCTTGTCCGGCGGGCAGCTCCTCCTCGGAGAAGATCGCTTCAACAGGGCATTCCGGTTCGCACAGCGTGCAGTCGATGCACTCGTCGGGATCGATGACCAGGAAGTTCGGTCCGACATGGAAGCAGTCCACGGGACAGACCTCCACGCAGTCGGTGTACTTGCACTTGATGCAGTTTTCAGTGACGACGAAGGTCATCGACGACTCCTGGGGGCCTAGGCCGAGCTTGAGCGCGTGACGGGCGCGCGACTTTGTAAGAGGCCGCCTCGAGGGGCGGGGCCGCTATTCTGCCAAAGGAGCTTTGGAGTGCAAGGAAGCGAGACCTGAGTTCCCGCTCATCAATAGGGAAGCATATCCTTGAAGTGCAGTTGCTCGCGGCCTAGGCGTCGGTCATCCAGGTACGTCCGCAAGGCGAAATCGACACTGCGGAATGCAATGTGCTGCCAGGGGATGTCCGTCTCGTCGAACAAGCGCGATTCCAGACTTTCAGGACCGATTCCGAAGTCGAGGCTTAGCAGCCGCGCCCGAAATGAAATGTGCACCTGGTGGGCCTGCAGCACATGGACGATCGACACCAGGCTGCCGATCTCGACTTGAGCGAGTGCCTCTTCCATCGACTCGCGGGCCGCGGCCTGCTGTAGCGACTCGCCGTTCTCCATGAAACCGGCTGGGAACGTCCAATAACCCGCCCGGGGCTCGATCGCACGGCGGCACAGCAGGATCTTGCCCTCCCACTCGGGAATGCAGCCGGCAATGATGCGCGGATTCTCGTAGTGAATCGTGGCGCAGCTGACGCACACGAAACGTGGCAGGTGATCGCCCACGGGGACTTTCGATTCGACCGGCTGACCGCAGGCAGGGCAAAACTTCATGGATTGAGTGGCGAGCGCGTGTGCGAGCTTGCAAAGCTTACTCGTTCTCCCGCCGCCCTGCGCACGCATCCTTCCTTAACGGATTAGCTGTTCCCTCTTGGTAAAGCGATTGCACTCTAGGGCAAGAAGATCTGCGAGTTGTCCAATTATCGTCAGCGCTCGTTCTGCAAGGGGCCAGCAGCACAAGCATGAAAACACAAGCAGCGATCGCCTATCAGGCGGGTAAACCACTCGAGATCGTCACCTTGGACCTCGAGGGGCCCAGGACTGGCTAGGTTCTCGTCGAGCTGAAAGCAACCGGCGTGTGTCACACAGACGAGTTCACGCGATCAGGGGCGGACCCGGAAGGCATCTTCCCGTGCATCTTCGGCCATGAAGGCGCGGGCGTGGTCGTGGACGTCGGGCCGGGTGTGACCTCCCTGAAAAAGGGCGACCACGTCATTCCGCTCTACACACCGGAATGTCGCCAGTGCAAATCTTGCCTGTCACGCAAGACCAACTTGTGTACGGCGATCCGTGCAACGCAAGGCAAGGGCCTGATGCCCGATGGCACCTCCCGTTTCTCGCTCGACGGTGCGCCTGTCTATCACTACATGGGTTGTTCGACGTTCTCGAACTACACCGTGCTGCCTGAGATCGCGTTGGCCAAGATCCGCGAGGACGCACCCTTCGACAAGGTCTGCTACATCGGCTGTGGCGTGACCACCGGCATCGGCGCCGTGATCAATACGGCCAAGGTCGAGCCCGGGGCGAATGTGGTGGTGTTCGGTCTAGGCGGCATCGGCTTGAACGTCATCCAAGGCGCGCGTCTTGCGGGCGCGAACATGATCGTCGGCGTCGACGTCAATCCCCGCCGCAAGGCGCTGGGCGAACAATTCGGCATGACGCACTTCGTCAATCCAAAGGAAGTGGGCGGCGATCTGGTGCAATACCTCGTGAGCCTGACGGAGGGCGGCGCGGATTACAGCTTCGAGTGTGTCGGCAACGTCGATCTGATGCGGCAGGCGCTGGAGTGCTGTCATCGCGGCTGGGGCGTCTCAGTGATCATCGGCGTCGCGGGCTCTGGCCAGGAGATCAAGACGCGGCCATTTCAACTCGTGACCGGTCGGGTATGGAAAGGCACGGCGTTCGGCGGCGCGCGCGGACGCACGGACGTGCCCAAGATCGTGGACTGGTACATGGAAGGCAAGATCAACATCGACGATCTGATCACTCACAAGATGCCGCTGCAGCAAATCAACGAAGCCTTCGATCTCATGCATCGCGGCGAGTCGATCCGTTCCGTGGTCACTTATTAATCCAACGTGTCATAAAGCAAATTGCTAGGGGATCAGTCATGGCTATCTCACTTCATCCGTCGATCGACAATGGCATCAGGCCCGGTGCAAAGGATTTCGCGGGCGGTACGCTGAGCTGCAAATGCGCCTCTGATCCAGTCACGGTCAGCTTGAAAGGCAACGTCGCGTTCAATCATGCCTGCGGCTGCACCAAGTGCTGGAAACCGGCCGGCGCGAAGTTCTCCATCGTCGCCGTGATCTCGCGCGACAACCTCAAGGTCGCTTCGAACGAAAAGAAGCTGAAGATCGTCGATGGCACAGCGCCCATCCAGCGCTATGCGTGCACGGGTTGTGGTGTACACCTGTATGGGCGCATCGAGAACAAAGCGCATCCGTTCTATGGTTTGGACTTCGTCCACGTCGAGTTGTCGAAGGACTCAGGCTGGTCAGCGCCCGAGTTCGCCGCATTCGTTTCCTCGATCATCGAAGGTGGCGGTGCCAAGCCCGAGGAAATGGGAGCCGTCCGCGCGCGCCTGAAGGAGCTGGGGCTCGAACCCTACGATTGCTTGTCGCCCCCGCTGATGGATCTCATCGCGACCCACACGGCGAAGCAGAAAGGTGTGCTGGCCTCGTGACCTGAGAAGTTGGGGAGCCTCGGAAGGGACCGCAGATCTCAGCTGCGGTCTGTGTCGAGGTTACGCAGCAGCGCGGATGGTGCAAAGCCGTAGCGGCGTTTGAACACGCGGCTGAAGTGCGAGGAACTGCTGAAGCCCCAGGAGAAGGCGAGCTCGGTCAAGCTCGAGGTGCCGGATGTATTGAGCAGTGCCTGCCTGCATTGCTCCAGCCGCGATGACCAAATGTGCTTCTCGACGGAGGTGCCGGCCGCCGCAAAGGCCATGTGCAGGTAACGTTTCGAGCAGCCCAAAGCCACGGCAATGCGCTCGACGTCGAGATTGGGTTCGCGCAGGTGCGCATCGATGTACGTGTGGGCCTGCCGCAACAAAGACTCCTGCGCGGACAAGAGCGAATGCGACTTGGTTTGCGCCAGCGAGAGGCGCAACGAGCGCAACATCAGATCCGCGATGGCACCGTCATGCTCGGAGTCGCCCGCGCCGCTCTGATCCAACATCGTCTGGACCAGCTCGCGGGTCACGTGACCGATACCTGTGCGCGAGGAGAATCGCTGCGATTGGAGATCGGTCAGGTGCAGGTTATGCCCTGCCGCGAGGTCCTTCGGAATCACGACGACCAAATGCTCGGTCAACGTGGAATTGACGATGGCATGCGGGCGCGAGACGTCGTAAGCGATGCAGTCGCCGGGTCGCACGATGAGCCTTTGACGGTCCTGCTCGAACACCGAATTGCCGCGCAATTGCAGGAGAACCTTGATGACCGCGTGCCGATCGGGTGCAGCCCACTGGGGTGGCAGGGTCACGCGATGAGGTGATGCCACGATCCGACACAGTTTCAGGCGTCCGAGCGTGATGGCCTCGATGCGGCCATCGATGCTGTTCCCGGTATCCCCTTGCAGCTGCAGCGACCCGCACATTCGCGACAGTCTTTCGCCCCACAGCCCCAGGCGCTGACCCAACGGCGCACTGCACGTTTCGAAAACAGCCACGGTGCTTGCCATCGTTCTCGCTCGGCCGCGGGGCGACGTAGCTGAGCGCATCCATTGCGGAATTCTCTAGCGGTCGTCGCGGCTCTTGACGTTCTTGATCGCTGACATGGTGCCGGTGGAGGGAATCGAACCCACACTCTGTTGCCAGAATCGGATTTTGAGTCCGACGCGTCTACCAGTTCCGCCACACCGGCTGCGGGAGGGGGCGCAGTATAGGGGCGGGCGCGGCGGTGCGGAAGCGATCGCGTGCGACCTTTTACGCCCGGCCTGCATCTAACCCTGCGCATGTCGCCCTTTCATCGCATCGCGGTTGCACCGGAGCTCATTGCGCGGGCCTCGCAAGGTGAGGCGTTGGCGCAGGCCGCGTTATATCGCGCCTATGCAGCCGCCGTGTACACGCTGGCGCGACGGCTCGTGGTGCGACCTGCAATTGCCGAAGAGCTGCTGCAGGACACCTTCGTCGAAGTCATCCGCAATCTACCGGCGTACCGCAGCGAT
>CBJNAT010000126.1:0-7260 GCA_966434585.1 uncultured Gammaproteobacteria bacterium
GGCAATTCCGATGGCGATCAGCAGATGCTGCAATGGACGGCGGCAGGTCGCGGCGCCGCCCTCGTCGCACTCATTCATCACACCGATGCCGAGCGCGAGTATGCCTATGATCGCGAATCCAACATTGGCCGCCTCGATCGCGCTCTGGACGAAGCGAAAGTGCGACAGTGGCTCATCGTCGACATGAAGCAGGACTGGCGCCGGGTCTTCTCGCCTCCATCACCCTGAGTACTCCGCCATGGCACATCCAGAACGCGCAGCCCCGAACGAATCCGACGATCTGCATCGCGACATGGTGCAGATCGCCGGTGGAACCTTTCGCATGGGCTCCAACGATCACTATGTCGAAGAAGCCCCTGTGCATCGAGTCACGGTCGATGATTTCTGGATGGACCGTACGCCCGTGACGAACGAGCAGTTCCGCCGCTTCGTCTCTGCCACGGGTTACGTCACGTATGCAGAAATTCCACCCGATCCGAAGGACTACCCGGGCGCGTTGGAGCACATGCTGAAACCCGGCTCACTGGTCTTCGTGCCACCGCGACAGTCTGTCGATCTGCGCGACTGGAGTCAGTGGTGGTCGTACGTCTTCGGCGCTAACTGGCGCCAACCGTACGGTCCTGGCAGCTCCATCGACGATATTGCGGATCACCCGGTCGTGCACGTCGCCTATCGCGACGCGTTGGCGTATGCGCAGTGGGCGCGCAAGGAGCTGCCGACCGAGGCTGAATGGGAGTACGCGGCGCGCGGCGCCTTGGACGACGCCGAGTTTGCGTGGGGCGATGAGCTCCCGCCCAATGGTCGGCACATGGCCAACACATGGCAGGGCAAATTCCCGCTGGAAAACGTTGCAACCGACGGCTACGAGCGCACTTCGCCGGTGCAGACGTACGAGCCGAACGGCTACGGGCTCTACGACATGATCGGCAATGTTTGGGAATGGACCACGGACTGGTTCTCACCCAAGCATCAGCCCGATGCAGCGAAAGCCTGCTGCATCCCGCGCAATCCGCGCGGCGCGCGCATGCAAGACAGTTACGACGACTGTCAGCCGAACATTCGCATCCCACGCAAGGTGCTCAAGGGCGGCTCGTTCCTCTGCGCACCGAATTACTGCCGCCGTTACAGGCCGGCAGCGCGGCACGCAGAGCCCATCGATACGTCCACGTGTCACGTGGGATTTCGCTGTGTCGTCAGAGCGGGTAGCCGAACGTGACGCGCTTCGATGTCGAGCCAAGCGTCGCCAACCACTTCGCCTGGCTGCGTACGCTGCTGGGCCTCGAACGCACGCTCATGGCTGCCGTTCGGACCGCTGTCTCGCTGATAGGATTCGGCTTTACCGTTGCGCAGTTCTTCCAGCGCATACGCAGCAACCTGCCCGAAGAGATCCGCGCAGTGCGGCCCGACATACCGCGCAATCTCGGCCTCGTGCTGATCGGGGCCGGCATCATTTCGCTCGCCATCTTCACTTGGCAGTATCACCGCGCCACCATCTACCTGCGCAGCGCACCCTTCGATTCGCTCGTAGGCATCGGCGCCAAACCGATGCACACGCCCAGCTACTTCATCGCGCTCGCTGTCATGTTGATCGGCGTGGCGGCTTTCATTTCCGTGTTTGCGCGCTTTTGAGCAGAGTCTGCTAACGCGCCTCGCGGTCCTGGTCCCGCTTGAAATGCTCCGGAAACATCAACTCCCGCATCTGCGGGCTCCAATTGCGCGTCATCTGCCGATAGATCTCCAGCTCGGCTTGCGACGGCGGTCGCTTGCGGAAGGGAATCACGTTGCTTTGGCTCATCGGACACCTACGAAGACCGGAACGAGACGCACACAAGTGTGCATGCAGCGAGCCAATGATCTCGTGTCATTGTTCTCAAGTTCCTGTAAGGCAAGTGCTGATTTCCCCGCGCGCCGATCGACCAAGACTCCCCCCGATGCTTATGGCGCTTGCGCTCGCGCACGGCCCATAGTTGCTCTCATGGATATCAAGCACCTCATCGTGCTCGCCGTTCAGTTCAGCATCATGGCCACGGTCTTCGGGTTCGGTCTGAAGGCCACGCCAGCGGATCTCCAGCATCTGCTGCGGCAGCCTGCATTGCTCCTGCGCTCCCTCCTGGCCGTGTTCGTCATCATGCCGATCGTCGCCGTGCTGCTCGTGGAAGTATTCGAACTGCGGCGGACGGTGGAGATCATCCTGGTGGCTCTCGCCATGTCCCCCTCGCCGCCGCTGCTACCGAGGAAGGAGATCAAAGCGGGAGGCAGTGCGGTGTTCGGTGTCGAGCTGATGGTGTTGCTGGCCATCGGTTCCATCATCATGGTGCCCGCCGGCTTGTGGATGCTGCAGCAGTACACGGGTCGGCATCTCAGCATCGAGCCCGGCACGATCGGCAAGATCGTGTCCACGTCGATACTCCTGCCGCTTGGCTGCGGAATGGTGATTCGCTTCGTCCTGCCACGGGTTGCGGAGCGAATCGCCGTGCCTCTGGCATTGATCGGCAACACGCTCTTGGCCGTTGCCGCGCTCGCACTGATCATCGCAGCAGCACCGGCGATCTGGGCGCTCGTCGGTCAGGGCACGCTGTTCGCGATGGCGGTCTTCACGGTGGCGGGTCTTGCCATCGGGCACTTTCTCGCCCTGCCGGATCGGGAGCATTCGGTCGTGCTCGCCCTCTGCACGTCCTGCCGACATCCAGCCATCGCGATTGCCATCGCCGCCGCGAACTTTCCGCAGGAACAGTTCGCCCCGACCGTGCTGCTGTATTTGCTCGTGAGCGCGATCGTCGGGCTCCCCTACGTCAGGTGGCAAAGCCGCAAGAAACTGGCAACGGCGCACTCCGTCGCTAGCGGACGAAGATGAACAGATGGTCCGTCGCGACGCCTTCGAGCGGGTTATGTCTGACGCACGGCGACAGCGAACGTGAGTCACACCGCTATCGAGTTCGTTCGGTGAACGGGTTCATTGCAGACGGGCACTGCGGCTTCTTATCGTGCGTGCAGTCGGCTGGGACGGTGCTGCATGAACGAGCGCAGTGAGGAGAGGACGAACGCAAACGACATGGAGGTGGAACTCGACGCGGATCAGCTCGCGGCGTTGGCGCGAGTTGAAGTCACCGCAAAACGTGACGGCCGTCTCACGACAGCCGTGCCTGTAACTGTCGGTGCATCATCGAGCTGCGTGACGAGCGCATCGAGCGGCACGCAGTCGCAGCGCCGTATCGCACTGTTGCGCACCGCGGTGCCGGTGAGTCTGCTCGTTGCCGCGGTCGCCACAGCCGGTGCGATCTACAGTCGAAGTTTAGAGCCCGGCACACTGCCACCTGCGCCGCGCAGTGCTCCGGCCCCGAGCGTCATGCCAGATGGGGTGACGCAAGAGATCGAACCGCAGCCGCAACCCGAGCCTGTTCGTTTCGCGAATCCGTTCGATAAGAACGAGGTGTTCGAGTTTCCAGCGGGCACCAGCAAAGAAGAGGCACGCGACGCCGTTGCGCACATCCTCCTCGAGCGCGCCAGTGAGCGCCGCGCGAGCGATCCGAAGTTGCGCGGCAACCATCGTTGAGGTCAACCCGCGCGCGTTCGGCGAAAGCTACGCGCACGCCTTCGACTCCAAAGCGGCGCGACCCAACCTCTCGGACTCGCCATACCTCGCGATCCCTATGAGCAAGATGTCGAGATGCCGCTCGTCACGCAGGGCTGTTCGTACTCATCAAACGCAGCTGCACGCGGGTAATCAGCACCGCTCATGTCTGCGACTGCCGCGACAACAGCATCGCGATCAGCATAGTGAACCATGTGGCCGACACCGGGAGCGATGCGCAGTGTGCTGCGCGATAGTTCCTGATGCAGGCGCATGCTGTGTTCTGCAGATACCGCTTTGTCCTTCTCACCTGCAATGATCGCGACCGGCACTTGCACTTCCGGATAACGCGATTGAATTTGCATGACCGCGGACAACGTGTGGATCGAGTCTTCTGCCTCTGCGCGAATCTGCTGCGCGCGTATGGAGAGTACGGCTCCAGAGCGCTCGACGAAGTTCAACGGCACCTCGGCAGGGAAGAATAGAGCCTTTGCGGACAAAGCCACAGACGCGCCGTTGATGAGTGGCATCACGGTGTGATTCAACACGTCCCCCAATAGCGGTGTCGCCGACGGAGCCGCGAACAGTGGCTCGGGTCTCAGTGTGGGGTAGTAGTACCCAGAGAGCAGCACTAGACCGGCGATGGATTCGGGATGTTCCATTGCGATCGAGAGTGCCACGATCGTGCCAAACGAATGGCCTACGACGATCGGCTGCTCCACGCCCAATTGCTCCCACGCTTGCCTCAGCACGTCCGCCTGCAAGAACGGAGTCCATTTCAAGCCGCGTGTCCGTTCGCTGTAGCCCATGCCCGGCCTATCGAACGCGATGACGCGATGATTGAGTGCGAGGCGCTCGAGTAGGCCGCTCGACTGAAAGTCCTGAGCGCTGACGAGATTGCCGTGTATGAGAACCACTGGGTTGCCGTGGCCTTGCTCGAGGTAATGCACGCGCGTAGGACCGATCTGGACGAAGCTGCCACGGGCGGGATGACGCTCCTGCAGATCAAGCGCCTTCTTTCGATTGAAGATCGCCAGCGCGCCGAGCGTGGCCGCCCCGATCCCAAGGGCAAGCTCCGCGCGTGAGAGTCCACGCGCACGGCTTCGGACAGATGAGAGGGGAGTTGGCGTTCGCCGAGTCAGGGCTCGCGGTTGTTGCCTAGCTTGCATATCGGTTCTCCTGTGTTCAGTGCAGGCGCAGAACCCACTCAAGCCATCGGCGCGATCGATGGTTCCGCCGCATCACGCTGGAGTCGGCCGTGGGCGGATGGTGCGCAAGGCGTCCTCTCGCAGGGATTCGCAGTGATACGACTCGCGATCGACTCACGCGGCACTAAGTGAGGTATCCACCTCGATCGGAAGAATGGACAGGATTAACAGGATTGACATGGTGAGATGAGCAGCCTGACGGAAGGCGTTACGCCGTTCCGTGCATCCCGTTCATCCTGTTCTTACTAATCGTTCCCCGACGATCGCTCCCCGTCTGCGTCCCCCTCATCGATCGCCAGTTCGCCACGCTCATACGCATCGATGATCAACTGAGCCGCCCTGCGGTCCGACTCCTCGACCATGATCGAGAGATGTCCCATCGCGGGCAGTTCGCCAAGGCCACCCTGCAACAGCGCTCCTTGCAGGAAGACTTCGATGCCCCGCTGCCGTAGCAAGCCCGTCAGCAGCTGCGCTTCGATGTAGTCGTTACCGCGGAAGACTGAAATCACGGATGCTCCTCGCACAGTGCACGGGCGCTTCGACGCCCAGGGGTTCACTGCGAATCCGGCTGCAGATAGTCCGTCGCGACGCTAAGCAGTGCTCGCATTCCGACTGCAAGACCTGCTTCGTCCATATAGAAAAGCGGCGAGTGATTGAACGGCACAGTCGCCGGATCGCGATCGTGCGGGGTGATACCCACCCAAAAGAAAAGGGATGGGACGGCCTGCCCGAAGTACGAGAAGTCTTCTCCCGTCGTTTGCAGCGGAATCGTGCGCACGTTGTCTTTGCCCGCCGCGCGCTCCAGCGCAGGCAGCGAACGCTCGGTCAATCCGGGATCGTTGATCACCGGCGGATTGCGATCATCGCCAAACGCCAACTTCGCCGTTGCGCCGCTCGCATCCGCAATGCTCTTCACCGTGCGATCCATTCGCTGCATGACGTCCTTGCGGGCTTGCTCGTTGAATGTGCGAATCGTCCCGATCATCTCCACCTCACCGGGAATGATGTTGTAGCGGATGCCCCCTTTGATCGCGCCGACGCTGACGACCACAGGGGTGTCGGTGATGTCGATTTGCCGGCTCACGATCGTCTGCAGCCCGTTCACGATCTGCGCTGCGGCGACGATTGGATCGACGCCGTTCCAAGGCCTGGACCCATGCGTCTGCCGGCCGTTCACAAGGATCGTGAACCGATCCGAGCCGGCCATCATCGGACCGCTGCGATAGCCGATGACGCCCGTCGGCAACGATGCAATCAAGTGCAGGCCGAAGATGGCCTCCGGCTTCGCAATGCTGAACACACCTTCGTCGAGCATGCGCTTCGCTCCGCCCGTCTCGCCTTCTGGCGGGCCTTCCTCCGCCGGCTGGAAGATGAACAGTACTTTCCCATGCAGACGATCGCGCATGAGCACAAGCGCCTCGGCCACACCGAGGAGGATCGCAACATGGCCATCATGCCCGCAGGCATGCATCACTCCGACAGTCTCACCGCGGAACTGCGCTTTGACCGTGGACTTGAACGGCACATCCGTCTGCTCTGTCACCGGCAATGCATCCATATCGGCGCGTAACGCGATGGTGGGTCCAGGCAGAGCACCATTCAGCACGGCGGCTACGCCGGTCGATGCGATGCCAGTTCTCACATCGAGCTTGAGGGCACGCAGGCGTTCTTCGACCAGCTTTGCTGTGCGCGTCTCGCGATTGCTCAATTCAGGATGAGCGTGCAGGTCGCGGCGCGTTGCGATGAGCTTGCTTTCGAGTTGCCCCACGGCTGAGTCGATATCTGCCCGTGAGATTTGCGCGTGCGTCGGGAAAACGAACATGAGTCCGATGAGAGCGATCGCTGCGACCATCCTGGACATGAGGTCCTCGCAATTTGATGGGTGACCTAATGAGTTCTCGTGAGCTCAAAAACCCGGGATCCTCTTTGGATCAACGCCAATCGTCGATCACGAAGCTTCCAGGTCGGCTGTAGCCGTCGGTATTTGGCCGGTGCATCGAGATGCCCTGAATGAAGGCGCGAAAGCCGCGCGCGAGCATGAGTCGATAAGCCTCCTCGCGTGCCGTGTTCACACCAGCCACGAGGCGAGAGGTACCTTGTGCATGTGCTAGTTGCTCTGCTGCCGCCAACAACCCTTCAAACCAATGCCCGGCCTTCGGACCTGGACGGACGGCACCGAACTTCACATAGCACGTATTGCTGCCTGCTTCAGTACGCGGCCCGTAGTGGCACACGGCGATGCCGACCAGCGACGATTCATCCCAGACGAGCAGCGTGTCGCCGAGTGTCTGATCTGCCACCGCTGTGATCTCGCGCGTCACGTCGAGGCCGTCGAACACCGCATCGGTAACGCCCAGACAATCGGCCAGTACCGAAGCTCGTTCCTCGGGGCGTAACGACGAGAAGCGCGTGCTGCGCGTCGCCACGGACGAGCTCTGCACGTTCTTCGCCATGACTGCGGTCAAGAAGCGCGGTGCGAAG
>CBJNAT010000127.1:0-7244 GCA_966434585.1 uncultured Gammaproteobacteria bacterium
CAAGGACAAAGGCGTGAACATCACCTTCCGACCGCGCCCGGGCGGTGGCACGCCCTTCCCCGTTGCCCCCAAACCCGAGAAGGCTCAATGAGCCAGTTGCGTGTCGAGCATCTCGCCAAGAGCTATCGCTCGCGGCAGGTCGTGAAGGATCTCTCGCTTGCAGTTTCCAGCGGCGAAGTCGTCGGCCTGCTGGGCCCGAATGGCGCCGGGAAGACCACGTCCTTCTACATGATCGTAGGCTTGGTCCCCGCCGATGCCGGCCGCATCACGCTCAACGAGACCGACATCACCGACCTGCCGATGCACCGGCGAGCTCGGCTCGGTCTTGGCTATCTGCCTCAGGAAGCATCCGTGTTCCGCAAGCTTTCCGTCGAGGACAACATCCTCGGCATCCTCGAAGTCCGAAAAGATCTGACAGCGGACCAACGACGCGAGCAGCTCGACTCGCTGCTCGAGGAGCTACATATCGCGCATCTGCGATCCAGCTTGGGGCAGAGCCTGTCCGGTGGTGAACGCAGGCGGGTGGAAATCGCCCGTGCCTTGGCGGCCGACCCAAAGTTCATGCTCCTCGATGAGCCCTTCGCGGGTGTCGATCCGATCTCAGTTCTCGACATTCAGCGGATCATCAAACACCTCGTCGCCCGCAACATCGGGGTATTGATCACGGACCATAACGTAAGGGAAACGCTGGGAATTTGCGGGCGTGCGTACATCGTCAGCGGCGGCAGCGTGATTGCCGCCGGAAGCGCGGACGAGATCCTTGCCAATCGGGAGGTTCGTGAGGTGTACTTGGGCCAGGATTTCAAACTGTAGTTTTGGCCCGGCTCTTGCAGTTCACCTTGTCGCCAAAGTGAGTTGCCAGGTCTGGCAGACCTGATCCGATGCTCAAACCCGCTCTGCAGCTCAAACTTGGCCAGCAGCTCACGATGACGCCGCAGCTGCAGCAGGCCATCCGGCTGCTGCAACTGCCCGTGCTCGATCTTCAGGCGCAAATACGCGAGGCCTTGGAGAGCAACGTGATGCTCGAGTCGGAGGACGAGAATGTCGCCCCCGACGGCACGGAATCAGCCTTAGAGACGAGTTTCGAGGCGAATACCCCCTCTGAAACGACGGCGGAAACGCCATCGCAGGAATCGCCCGAAATCATCGAGGACGCGGAATGGAACGACGACCAAGTCACAGGTCCCTCGGAGACGCCATGGTCGGGGGGCGACGATCAAACCCAGGAATTCACGGACACGAGCGGCCAGACGCTGCAGGACCACCTGCTGTGGCAGCTGGAGATGTCCAAGCTGGACGAACGCGAGCGCCGCATTGGCGCCGCCATCATCGATGCGATCAACCAGGACGGTTATCTGGTCGAAAGTCTCGAAGAGATCGCTCTCAACCTCCTGCCAGAAGTGTCCTGCACGCCGACCGAGGTCGAGAACATCCTCTACCACGTGCAACAGATGGACCCTGCGGGCGTAGGCGCGCGGTCCGTGTCCGAATGCATCGAGCTACAGATCCGGCAGCTCGAGGTGTCGACGCCCGGACGGCAGACCGCGCTCGCCATTGCGGCGGAATTTCTCGATCAAGTTGCAGAGCAGCAGTATGGCTTGTTGCGCCGCCAGCTGCGGGTGACGGAAGAGGAACTCGATCATGCTCTGGCGCTGGTGCGCGCCTGCCAGCCGCGGCCAGGAGCCAGCATTTACTCAGTGCCCGCCGAATACATCGTGCCGGACGTATTCGTGCGCAGGACGGAGCGCGGCTGGGTCGTGGATATCAACCCGGCGAGCCTGCCGCGTATCCGTGTGAACCAGAGCTATGCGGGCGCGATCAGTCGCACGGGCGATCACGCCATGCTGCGTGCGCAACTGCAGGAAGCACGCTGGCTGATCCGCAGCTTGGAGATTCGCAACGACACATTGCTGAAAGTGGCGCGCTGCATCGTCCAGCGGCAGTCGGCGTTCCTTGAACACGGCGATGAATTCATGCAGCCGATGATTCTCAAGGACGTCGCCGAAGCCGTGCAGATGCATGAATCCACGATTTCGCGCGTCACGACGAACAAGTACATGCACACTCCTAGGGGAGTATTCGAGTTTCGCTACTTTTTCTCGAGCCACGTGTCTTCCAGCGACGGCACGGAGCTCTCGTCCACGGCAATCCGCGCGAAGATCCGCAAACTCGTGGCCCAGGAAGAAAGCGACAAACCGCTCTCGGACAGCCGCATCGCCGAAATCCTCTCGCAGGAAGGCGTACAGGTGGCCCGACGTACCGTCGCGAAGTACCGCGAAGCGCTGGGCATCCCGCCCTCGAGCGAGCGCAAACGCGTGGTCAACCGCTGAGGACCGATTGAAGCAATGACTTCGATGTGATCGTAGGTCGATTCCTAAGCCGAAGGAGGCAGCTCATGCAACTGCATGTCTCGGGTCATCACGTAGACGTCACCCCCGCGCTGAAGGGCTATGTCGAGAAGAAACTCGACCGCATCGTGCGACACTCTGACCGCGTCATAGACGTGCATTGCATATTGAGCGTTGAGAAGGTTCGACATAAAGCGGAAGCGACGGTCATGCTCTCCGGCGGCAAGGTGTTCGCCGATGCTGTGGAACAAGACATGTACGCCGCCATCGATGCCCTCGCGGACAAACTGGACCGTGGCGTCAAGAAGCACAAAGAAAAGCTCAGCGACCACAAAGCTTTCGAAGCGCAGAAGAATCAGCAGGCGACGCTGTAACGGCGGCGCGTGGTACGCGCGGCGCCGCAGCCACCTAGTCGGCTAGTCTGCTAGTCTGCTAGCCAGAATCGCGTCACCTTCTGGCTAGCTGGCTAGCCGACTAGCAAGCTAGCAGACCGCCCTATGCGCCTCGTCATCGTCAGCGGACTCTCTGGCTCAGGTAAGAGCGTGGCTCTGCACATGCTCGAAGACTTGGGCTACTACTGCGTCGACAACATTCCGGCGGGTCTGTTGCCGATGTTCATCTCGCATACCGTACGCTCGCGCGAGAGCGTCTATGCGTACACCGCGATAGGGATGGACGCGCGCAATCAGCCTTCGGAAATTGCGTCGGTGCCGCAACTCGTGGATCAACTGCGCCGCAGCGGGCTCGCCTGCGACGTGCTGTTCCTGCGCGCCGAACAGGAAGCCCTTCTCAAGCGCTACAGCGAAACCCGCAGGCGGCATCCACTCAGTCGGGAGGGTCTAAGCCTTGCCGAGGCCATCGAGAAGGAGCGAGTGCTGCTAGAGCCCATCGTCGATGCAGCCGACCTCATCATCGACACCACCCGCACGAGCGTGCACGAGTTGCGCGAGCTCGTACGGATGCGTGTCGGTGCCCGCACTGAAGAGCGGCTGTCGATCCTGTTCGAATCATTTGCCTTTCGGCATGGCGTACCGGGCGATGCGGATTTCGTGTTCGACGTACGCAGCCTGCCCAATCCGCATTGGGAACCCGGACTCGCACAGCTCACCGGGCGAGATACGCCGGTGATCGAATTCCTCGAGCGACACGACGCTGTGAACCGCATGTGCGACGACATCGTGCAGTTCCTCGACCGCTGGATTCCCGAAATCATCACCACGAACCGCAGCTACTTGACCATCGCCATCGGCTGCACGGGCGGTCAGCACCGCTCGGTGTACCTAGTCGAACGGCTCACCCGTCACTTCGCCGCGAAATATCCACTCGTGTTCGCCCGCCATCAAATGCGGCCACCGACACGCTCCTCTTGAGCGCTGGCCAACTCACCCGAGCTTCGAAGTAGAGGCCACAGCGGCTCTTCTGTCATAGGGGATGTATCCCGCCGCCGGAGGTGGCGAGCGGCGAGTAAGAATCACACTTCTTACTCGTCGCACGAGGGTCGCGGCAGGACGCCCGATCCCGAGTTTTAACTAGAGCGCACAGCGGCTCGTCAGTACACTGCGCGCGCTTTCTCACCGAGGCTGCGCGCAACGACCGTGGGCGATGAACACCGCAACCGAATCCATCAAGCCAAGCCGGCTAGCGGCATTGCGGGTCGCGCTCGAACAGGGCGCGATGCGCCATGCACAGCGCATGGTGAATTCGTTGCACCCGGCAGAGATTGCCTCGCTCCTGGAATCCTTGCCACCTGCACGCCGCGAGATCGTGTGGGAGTTCACCGATCCCGAACTGGAGGGTGATGTCCTCGTCGAACTGAACGAGGAAGTCCGCAGCGAGTTGATCGGAGGCATGGATGCGGAGGAACTGATCGCCGCCACTGAGGGGATGGAACTCGACGATCTGGCCGATCTCATCGGGGATTTGCCCGAGACGGTGAACCAGCGCGTGCTCCATTCCATGGATGCTCAGGATCGCGAGCGTCTCTCGGCCGTGCTGGCCTTCCCGGAAGACAGCGCCGGCGGCTTGATGAACGTCGACACGGTGAGTGTGCGCCCGGACGTCACGATCGAAGTGGTGCTGCGGTACCTGCGCATGCGCGGCGAGTTGCCGAAGCGAACGGACCAGCTATTCGTCGTGAACCGCTACGACCAGTACCTGGGTGCGCTGGACGTCGCCAAGCTGCTGACCGAAGACCCCGAGAACACGGTGGGCGAAGCGATGGACACTACGGTCGGCGGTATCGCACCGGATACCCCCGCCAATGAGGTCGCGAAGCTGTTCGAGGACCGAGACCTCGTGTCGGCAGCGGTCGTCAGCAAGGACGGCAAACTCCTCGGGCGCATCACCATCGACGATGTCGTGGACGTCATTCGCGAGGAAGCGGATCACTCGGTCATGAGTATGGCCGGCCTCCACGAGGACGAAGACGTGTTCGCCGGCGTCATTCCGAGCGCACGTCGCCGCCTGCTGTGGCTGACGGTCAATCTCGCAACCGCCTTGTTCGCCGCGAATGTCGTGGGCTTGTTCGAAGCAACGATCGAGAAAGTGGTTGCACTCGCCGTGCTCATGCCCGTAGTCGCCAGCATGGGCGGCATCGCCGGCAGTCAGACGCTCGTGCTTATGATCCGGGGCCTCGCGCTCGGCAAGATCGAGCACGCGAACGCGCGTTGGCTGCTGGGGCGCGAAGCCGCGGTCGGCTTGTTGAATGGCGCGCTCATCGCGCTGTGCGTCGCGGCCGCCGCGGGCCTCTGGTTTCGCAGCTGGCAAGTGGGCGCGATCATCTGCGCCGCCCTCATCATCAACATGCTTGCCGGCGCACTGGCGGGTGTGGGCGTGCCGCTCGCACTGCGGCGGATGGGTATCGATCCGGCGTTGGCCGGTGGCGTCGTTCTGACGACCTTCACGGACTCGATCGGTTTCGCCTCGTTACTCGGACTGGGCACGCTCTTTCTCACGTGATTCCAGGCGCCGGAACGTACCGGTAGCGGTGATCGTGGTACTCGACCCGGCGATGAACGCAATCAATTCATCCGCTCGTTTCATTGCATCTTGATAGCCCAGCGCAATCAGCTCCCGCGTGTAGCTATCCTGGAACATCAAATAGCTCATCAGCTGCCCCCCCGCACGGTTCAGTGCGCCCATCGTTCGCAACAGCGTACGTAACGCGCGCGGCAACGAATCCGCATGTTTGCGCGCGATCTCCGACAAATCCCGGCTGGGCAGAAGCACCATCATGTCGACGAACTTGAGCTTGGCGCCGTCTACTTCGACAGGACCGATCGCCTTCACGATCGTGTTGATCTGCGTAAGCCGTTCCAGATCCGAATAGAGACCGTCGACGAATAACGCATCGAGCATGTACCCGAAGATCTGCCCGAAAGTTGGCGAGGTTGGCATCGTGGTCGCGGGCGGAAGCACCTGCGCCTCGTTACGTGTGCCGATGACGAGCAATCGGTCGGCACCGAGGTGGATGGCCGCACTGAAGGGAGTGGCCTGCCGCATCGAGCCGTCGCCGAAGAACTCATCCCCCATACGCACGGGCGGAAACAGGAATGGCACGGCGACGCTGGCCATCACATGATCGAGGTCGATGCGAGCTTGCTCACCGGAACGACGCGCCCGCACCCACGGTTTCAAGCCCGGCTTGCAATGAAAGTACGAGACGGACCGCGCGCTCGAGTACCCGGCAGCGGACAACGCGAGCGCTTGCAAGTGGCCCTGCGCGATGGCCCCGTCGATGCAGTTGAAATCGAAATGCTGCTTGAGTAGCTCGCGCAGGGGCGAGTTGTCGAAGAGCGCCTTGGGCGGCGGCAGCAGCCACCCACCCGAGAGAAATGCGAGAGTCCAATGTAAGCCGGAGCGCAACATCGTGCGCGCATCCGCTCGATACACCTGGCCCACCTGAAAGTTGCGCCATACGCGTTCGAGGCGGCCGACCGCGACGCGAAATCGTGCCGCATCGATGGCGAGTGCCGTTGCGTTCACGGCACCTGCCGAAGTGCCGCTGATGACGGGGAAAGGATTCGCCGCTCGCGGGGGAAGCAGATCGGCGATGGCCCGCAACACACCCACTTGGTAAGCGGCACGGGCACCTCCGCCGGGCAGGACCAAGCCTATGGTCGTGCCACTCGTCGTGCTCGTTGGAACCGAAGGGTTCATCGGTGTGGTCGAGATGCGGTGCTGCGCAGCGACGCTACACGTGTTGCGCGCCGTTCAGAGTTAGTATGGCACAGTGTTTTACGCACCCCGGCCTGAAGGAGTGATGCATGTCTCGTAATTCGCTGCCGCAGATGTTGCTTGGCTTCATGCTCGCACTGCTCGCAAGCCTGACATGGGCGCAAGTGCCGCCGCTCGGCAAACCGGCGCCGGAGTTCCGGCTGCAGGATCAGAACGGCAAATGGCAGACGCTGGCGGATCACCGGGGTAAGTGGGTCGCGCTGTACTTCTACCCGAAGGACCAGACGCCGGGCTGCACGACGCAAGCCTGCGAGTTTCGCGACAACATCTTCGCGTTCAAGCAAGCGAACGCCGTCATTCTCGGTGTCAGCGTCGATGACGTGAAGTCGCACGAGGAGTTCGCCAAGAAACACAGTCTGCCCTTCCCCATCTTGGCCGATCCCACTAAAGAAACGGCCAAGAAGTATGGCGTGCTGAAGAGCTATTTCGGCGCGATGGAGTTGGCGAAGCGCGACACGTTCGTGATCGATCCGGAAGGACGTCTGGTCAAACACTATGCGGACGTCGATCCCAAGGGCCACTCGCAGGTCGTGCTTGCGGATATCAAGGCGATGCAGAAGAGATAGCGGTGAGACACAGTCGGCTAGTCAGCTAGTCAGGAGAGGATGCCGCGCCTTCTGGCTAGCCGACTAGCCGACTAACCGACCGCATTTTCAATGC
>CBJNAT010000128.1:0-7237 GCA_966434585.1 uncultured Gammaproteobacteria bacterium
CGAGTAGGGGATCTCCACGCTCTTCGTGTTCTGCACCACCTCCACGTCGGCCGTGTAGATGAGCAAGAACGCGACCAGCACGGACATGATGTCGATCAGCGGAATTAGGTTGAGCTCGGCATCCGAGCGCATGTAACGGCTGTAGACGCTCATGAGCGCTGCCCTCCAAGGAGAGTGACACTGGGCACCGTCATGGCGCTTCTCCCACCGATACGTTCGTGAACAACTCGACCTTGGTCCGTTTCGGCGGCGCAGGCGTGACCGTCGATGCCGGTGCGGCATCGGCGGTTGCTGTCGCCACTTCGGCCTCAGTAGTGCGGATCGCATCCATGACCTGGATGAGATGGTCGTACTGAATGTCGCGCTCCATCAGCACGGACGCGTCGTTCGCCTCCGGGTATTGGCGCTTGAGCTCGAGCGCCATGCTGGACAGCGTCTTCAAGTCGTACTCGCCATTCACGGACGGAATCGTCGCGATCGGCTCTGAGCCATTCGTCAGCTCGAGTCCCGCATGACGCACGATCACTTCGAGACGAAACGCCGGCGGCGTAGCCGCATCCGTCGCATTCATGCTCGGCAACTGCAGCTGCATGATGGTGATGCGCGAGAACACCGCCGTCATGAGCAGGAACGTGACCAGCACCGTGAAGATGTCGATCATCGGCACGAGCATCACCTCCACCGGCTTGCGCATGCGGGCCGCATAACCGCCGCCCTGGTCGAGCAGCGCCGGATAAGTGAACGACTGCGCGAATCGTGTGTGCATGGACTGCTCCTAGCCGTTCGCGACTTTCGCGAGCTCGATACTCTTGAGCGTGCGAGCGGATTGACGATCACCGAGCACCGTCAGGAACTTCACCGCGGCGGTTTCCAGGCTGCTGATGAGCTCGACGGTCTTCGTCTGCAGGAAGGCATGGATGAATAGGATTGGCACGGCCGTCATCAGGCCGAACGCCGTGCAGTTCATGGCCTCGGAGATGCTCGCCGCGAGCAGGTTTGCCTTCTCGGCCGGATTCGCAGTCGCCACCGCACCGAACGCGTGAATCAAACCGCTCACCGTGCCGAGCAGACCCAGCAAGGTGGCGAGATTGGCGAATGTGGCGAGATAGTGCGTGCGCTTCTCTAGCGACGGGATCACTTCCATCAGGTTGCCGCGCATCGCCTTCTCGACATCATCGAGCCGCCGCACCGCGCCTTGACGCGCAAGGCCCGTCGCCAGCACACGAGCCACGGCCGTTTCGTCCTTGATGGTGAGCTCGCGCGCCTTCTCGAAATCGCCCGCGACGACCGCTGGCTCCACTTGGCTCCACGTTCGACGGTTCCTCGCAATCATGCGAGTGAGCGTGATGTACCGCTCGATCGCGATCGCAGCCGCAGCGGCGGCCACGAACAGGATGGGGAACATGAACACGCCGCCTTTGGTGAAGAACTCTGCGACTGAAGAGATGATGTCCACGGTATTGCGCCTCTTGCTGACGAACTTGAAATGGAGTGACTTGCGTTACTTGGAACCGGTGCGGATCTCGTAATACGAGAGCTCGCGCATGAAGACCTCTTTGTCGACGGGCTGTCGCCCGTCATCGAGCTGCTTGGAGATGCCCTGCGGCTCACCCAGCTGAGAGCTCTTCCACGGCACGATGACGAGCGCTTTCGGCGCTTCCTGATTGCCGAGGATCGACATGCCCGACAGCGTCTTCGCTTCCGGCTTCGCCTGCGTGCTCTTCGCGCCTTTGCTGCCTGAGCTGGCCGTCGCCGTGGTGGCTGCGAGCTTCGCTTCTGCGAGGGGTGCTGCAGCTTCATCGGCGCCCAGGGCCGCTGTGGCGATCAGCGTTGCACAAATGGATGTGAGTGCTTTGAGCATGGCGTTCTCGCTAGCGTTGAGCGCGACTGTGCAGATCGGCGATCCACTTCGCGGTGTGCTCATCGCCAGGCACGGCGCGGGCGTACGCCTCGTAGTGCTCGAGCGCGCATTGGTAGTCCGCGAGGTACAGATCGCAGAGCACGGCGAGATTGCGTTGTGCGTAGTGGAAGGACGGAAATAGCTCGAGCGCCTTTTCGTAGCTCGCGCGGGCCGCGGCAAAGTCGCCCTTGCGGCGATACACCATCCCGAGCTCGTTGTGCGCGATCGGGTGGCGCGGATTGAGCTCCAGCGCGCGCTTCAAACTGGCTTCCGCGTGCTCGAGATCGTTGGACCGCGCGTACGCAATACCGAGATCGATGTGCGGCGCGGTGGCATTCGGCGCGCGTTCCGTCACCTCTAGAAGCGCGGCGATGCCCTCCTCGTAATTCTGCTGCTCCAGCATACGCATGGCTGTGTCGTAATCGGCCCGCACATCGGGGCCGACACGCACCTCCTCCACGATCGTGAAGCCGGTGGCGTCCTGCTGAATCTCCACACGCGCAGGCTGCACCGTCTGTTGTGCCGCCTTCGCACTCGTGTCCTTGCTGGGACTGGTGGAAGAACAAGCACCGAAGGTGAGCGCGCTCAAGGAACACACTGTCGCCTGCAACGCGGCGGCGAGCCTTTTGTTAGTGCGCGGTTGCATGGCCTACTTCTCCTGTTGCAAGGACGCTCGTCTGAGCCGTGTTCGCTGCGAGATCGGTCGCCGGCGCGGCCGGGCTGCGGTACGCGTAACGATCCATCGACCCGAGGAAACCGCTGCTCACTTCTGACTTCGCGTAGCGCGCAGGCATCAGCACTGCGAGCTTCGCGAGGCTCTTCTCGATCCAGGGGTTGTAGATACCGGCGCGGATCAGCTCGAGGTTCTTCTCGTGCACCGCAATCGCCTTCTCTTCGAAGGGATACGCCGTTTCCTCGAGCTGCAGGTCGTAGTCCTGAAGGTCGGCGGCCTTCAGGTTCACGGGCCGCTCGGAGTCCATGAGCGCGCGGTTGAAGCCGTAATAAACCTCTCCCATGTAGAACGTCGCAGCCGCAGTGACGTCGCCCACCTGGTAATCGACGAGCGCGCCGAACGACTTCATCGCTGCATCCATGCGCTTTTGCTTCTCCTCCAAACTGCGCTGGAACGGTTGCGTCAGTTTCGCTGCCGCGAATTGCTCATACTGCTGCTCGGCGAGCACCAGCGCCGAATGCGCACCCAGGTATCGCGTGCGCGCGGTGCGCTCGGTACCCGCTGCCGCATCCATCGCGACGATCTGCTCGAGCTGCTTGCGATACGACCCGAAGTCCTGATTCGCTTTGTGAATCTCGGCCATCTTCGAGCGAGTCTCGACGGCGAGCTCGACCGGTTTGGGGAACTCCTCGACGTATCGTCCGTACGCCGCGAGCGCGCGATCCGTGTTCTTGCCCTGCTCATACAGATCGCCCGCTGTCAGGAGCGCCTCACCGCGCACCTGCGGTCGATCGGATTCGGCTGCGATCCGCTCGTACTCGCCGGCGGCGCGCGATACCTGACCACTCTGGCGGTAGACGAACGCCAGTTGCTGCGTGGCATCGCCCTGCAACTTGTGCTGCGGATAGGAACGGCGGAACGACTCGAGCACTTCCGCTGCGGCTGTCCAGTCCTGCAGACGAACGAGCGCGGCACTGGCGTCGTATTCCGCGGAGGCGCAGATCGTTTCGGCGCCGGGTGCAAGCTGCTTCACTCGTAAGAAGTGATTGGCCGCTGCGCGATAGTCCTGCACGGCATTGGCTTGCTCGCCTTGCTTGTAGATCGAGGCTGCGAGGTTCTCGACGAGCGCCTGGCGCTTCTCGTCGCTGGCCGGCGTGAGATCCAGCACGCGCGCGTAACCGTTCTCGGCTTGCGGGAAGTCTCCAAGCTCGAACGAGGAATGCGCAACGACGAGCCAGGCTGAACGGCGCAGCGGCGCTTCGGCCGCGGGATAACGCTGGATCAGCGTCTGTGCCGCATCGATCGCCGGCAGATAGTCCTTCATGTCGTAGAGATCGTCGGCCGCGGCGCCGAGCACCATCGGAGCCTGATCATGCGAGGGGAACGTATCGGCGAATTTCAATGAGCTCGCCACCGTGGCGCGCTTCACCGCGTCCTGCTGCGTCTCCGCGACGCTCTTCAAGTGCTCGCGATAGGCATAGACGGCCGCGTAACCGGCTGCAGGGGCCTTCTCATGCGAGGGATAACCGTAGGCCGTGCGCTCGTACTCCTGAGCCGCATCGCCGAAGTTCTTCTCTTCGAACAGCAGGTCGGCCAGCTGATAGTTGATCGACGGCGCCTCCGCATCTTTCGGGAAGGAGGCGAGGTACTCGCGATACCACTGCAGCGCTTCGCGGTAGTTGGCCGGCTTCTCTTCTTTGAGATCCGCGCGCTGATACTGCGCATGATAGTGAGTGGCGAGGTCCTTCAGGTTGCCCCTGAGATAGCTCAGAACCTCGGGTGTGTCCGCAACGGAGAAGTGACGCCAGTACTCGGATTGCAAGCCATAGTTTCTGGCGAAATCCTTCTTCGACTCCAGAACGAGTTTCTGGAAGCCGCCTTTCGTGTAGATCTCGACCACGCGCATGCCGAAGTGCGGCGATGAGCGGTGGTATGGATAGCGACCCATGAAGGCTTTGTAGGCCGCGGCCGCATCGTGATACCGAAGCTTGGTGAGATAGAACTCACCAAGGTTGCTGTAGATGCGATCCTCGTAGGTGCGCTTGCCCTTGGTCGTGAAGTACTCGTTCACGATCTCCGGTCCGCCGAGGTTGGAGAAGCTCAGGCTGATGACGCGGAACGTGTCGGCAATGCGCCGTTCGTCTGCTTCCTCGTGCGCCGCGTCGAAGTCATAGCCCAATTTGACCTTGTGGTCGAGCAACGCGACGTAGCGATCGAGCGCCTCGTCGTAGAACTCTTGTTTGTACAGCGTCCAGCCGAGCTTGTACAACGCGAGCTCGTAATACTCGGAGTGCGCGCCGTACGCGATGATCGCACCGTACGCGGCCTCGGCCTCCCGATACTTGCGGCGGGTGAAGAAGTATTCGCCGCGCCGGAACTGCACCTCGTCGATGTAGCGTGAGTGCGGGTATTCGGCGATGAGCCGCTCCATGGTCTGCATCGCTTCTTCCGTGCGGCCAAGCTCATCGTAGGCGCGCGACTTCTGATAAAGCACCTCGTCGTTGTGCTCGTAGTGCGGATACTCGGCGAGCAGCTGGTCGTATAGCGCAATGGCTTCCAGCGGACCGGTCGCGGACACGTCCTGTGTGCCGGCGGGCGTGGGGACCGCATCGCGCGCACTCGTGGATGCCACGGTGGCTTGCGCGGTCGCGCGGCTTTCGAAGTCCTTCTGCGATTCGGAGTGATCCGCGATGCCCATGGCCTTGGGTGCCTCAGATTTTGTCTGCGTGAGTGCAATGTGCTCGGGCGCGACCTCCGCCGGCGCTTCCATCTCGACGAGCTTGCCGTCGCCCAGGATCCCGAACTGCTTCTCCACCTTGAGATCGGCCAAACGCCGCATCGCCTCGGGTGTCATCGCCGTCTTCGGCGTTTGCTCGAGATACCGGCGATAGCTCTCCATCGCCTTGTCGAGCCCGTCCTCGACCTGCACGTCCTGCAGGTCGGGTCGTAGGCCATGCAGCTCGGCCAACGTGCGCTTGTCGGGATTCGAGCTGCAGGCGGCCACCACGAAGGGCGTCAGGAGCAGGATCGCTTTGACGTTACGCATCAGTGCTGCTCCCCATCGGCCTGCGCACGCGTCGCGCGGTCGTAGCTATCAGCCACTGCATAGCGTGCCTGCGCTTGGTAGGCCTGCAGCCGATCGCGGCGAATGCCGAGCTCGTTGATCGCCACCATCTCGAGGATGTGGCCCTGACGCGCTTGCACGACGTTCACTCGCTGCAGCTCGTCTTCGACGCGTCTGCGCAAGCGCGAGAACGCGGCGTCGTAGCCCACATAGCTATGTGTAGCCGCCTGCCGTGCGCGTACGAACCCTTCGTACTGCTGCGTCATCGCAGCGATATGGGTGTTCAGCTCTTCGAGATCGTTGAAGGTCTGCGTGAGCCGCTCGTGATATTCGGTGCGCAGACTCCACGTGAGCAGGCCCTGCAAGCGGTCGATGCGTTGCTGCAGACCCGGCACCGCGGGACCGTCGATCTTCTGGAGCGCGGTCCGCAAGGCCCCGATACGCTCGCGCACGATTCGCTCGTCCGCCGTCGCGAGGTAATCCGGGCGCGGCGCCGTAAGCATCGCGTGCAGCCGCTTCTCCACGTTAACCCGTTGCTCCTGACGCAGACGTATCTGCGCATCGAGCTCGCGAAACCGCGCATCGATCTCGGGCAGCAGCGGCTCGTAGTTCTGGCGGCGCAGCCGAATGATGTCGTCGAAGGCGGCAAAGCTGTTCTGCCACTTCACCAGCTTCCTGCGCACGTCCTCCAGATCCAGATAGTTCTGAAGCGCCGTCTGGAAGTCGTGCGAGGCCATCAAGGTCGCGAGGTAGTACGTTTCGGGCGAATCCGGCAGAGAGCGCAACCGGATCACCCAAGCCTTGTCTTGACGGATTTCCTCGCGAACCAGCGCCTGCAGGAATTTGCCCGTGCGGATGCTCTCGAGCGACGCGTCGAGCTTGTCGAGCTCGCCGCTGAAGGTTTCGAGCGCACGGCCGTACATGAGGGCCGCGCGACCATGCACGTTGAGTTTGCTGTACGCGTACGGCACGGCGAGCAAGGCTTCCTGCACGGCTGCGTCCGTCACATCACGGCTCAGCAGCAGATTCCACGGCACGAGCGCACGGTCGTACTGCTGTCCAGACGCCGCAGCCCAACCTGAGCGCAGCAAAGCCATGTTCGAGAACGGGCCATCGAGCCGCACGCGATCGAAGGAGACTTGCGCGCGCTCAAAGTCGTTGGCTTCGAACAAGAGATCGCCGCGAATCAGATTAGATTTGTCGCGGATGGAGTAGGTCGCTGCATCGGCGGCCTTGATCTGCCCAGCGACTTCGAGCTGCTTCAGCGCCTGGTCCTGACGCTCGTCCTGAAGCAGTGCGATGCCGAGGTTGTACTCAGCAAAGCCATGCACGCTGTCCGTACCCTGCAGACGCTTCAACACGCTGACGGCTTCGCCTGGATGCTTGCTGGCCAGAAGGACGTTCGCGCGCAGGAACTCGATCTCATCCTTGATGTTTTCGGGTACACGGCCGTGAATACGACCGAGCGCGTGCAGCGCCTCTTCGAGCTGATCTTTCTGAAAGTGAATGCGCGCGAGGCGATAGGCCGCTTCGTTGCGCACTTCTTCGGGTACATCAGCTTCGAGCACGGCCTTGATCGCACGGCCCGCGCGATGGTGCA
>CBJNAT010000129.1:0-7228 GCA_966434585.1 uncultured Gammaproteobacteria bacterium
AGCTTGCCGAGAAGCTGCGCGAAGTCGAGCAGCGCTCTGAGGAAGTTCTTCGGGTCTTCCAGCGCGTGTTCTTCTTCGATCAGAACGGCATGGTGCTGCACGAATTGCAAAAGTTGGCGCCGCACCTTCGCATCCGAATTGTTCGCGACCAGGCTGACCGCTTCCATGAGGAGCGGGGCGACGGCGTCGTTCATCTGCTGCAGCGTGGTTCCCTGCGCGTTTAGATAGATCGACGCCAAGCGGCTGACGGCTTCGGCATTAGGTAGCTGTGCAAAGAAGCCACCGCCGATTCCACGCTTGATCTTGAGGAGCTGCTCATGTTCCAACAACCGCGCGGCCTGACGAAACGTGGGGCGGCTGACGCCGAGCGCAGTCATGAGCTGATCCTCCGAGCCGAGAAAGCGATTGGGCTCGGGTGAACTGAGGATCAGCTTTCGCAAGGAAGCGACGGCCTGCTTTACTAGCGAATTGCCTTGCTCGTCCGCAGGCTTGATGCGCAACTCGCGCAGTGAAGCGGCGGATACGGCTCCCGCACGCTTTGCTGCGGATCGCCTGGTGTTTTGTCGTTGGCTTCTCATGAGCATTCCTCGCCGAAAACCGGCGCCTACTTGGACAGCAAAGTCTCCACGGAGTTACTTCTATTCTCTTCGGCGCACTGCGGCATCGTAACCGAGATGCGCGCAATGCTTCAAAGGCAAAGGATTGCCACGCGAACGGTGCGGACATTGAGTTAACTCTCGGTCAAAAGCTGCGCACCGGGTTTTCGCGCGCGTGCAATCCGGAATACTTTTCTCGGCCAGCGTCGCGGACGCTCACAATTCTCAGATCCAACAGGCATTTGCCACACATGGCGGCGGCTTCTTTTCCGGAATCAGAGAACGCAGGTGCACTCCTAGAATGAATGGCATTCCAACGCTGTCCCAGACCATAGTGAGGGTACTCACGTGCTGGATCTCAAGATCGTCAACGGCACCGTCGTGGATGGTTCAGGCTGCTGGATATCGCGAAAAGTGGTGTCACCCGGATTCATCGATGTTCACACGCACTACGATGCGCAGGTGTTCTGGGACCCGGCGCTCACGCCCTCGAGCAATCATGGCGTGACGAGCGTGTTCGGCGGCTTCTGCGGCTTCAGCATCGCGCCGCTCGCACCCACTGCAGGCGAGTATCTGATGCACATGCTCGCGCATGTCGAGGGCATGCCGCTCGCAACGCTCCAAGCAGGCGTGCCCTGGGGTTGGTCGAGCTTCGGCAGCTATCTTGAGCGGCTCGAGGGCAAGGTCGCGGTCAACGCAGGCTTCTGCGCCGGGCACTCGGCGATTCGACGCTGGGTGATGGGCGAGCGAGCCGTCGGTGAGCAGGCGACGAAGGCGGAGATCGAGCAGATGCAAAATCTGTTACGCCGATCGATAGAAGAGGGCGCCATGGGTTTCTCTTCCTCGATATCGCCCACGCACAACGACGCCAATTCCGATCCCGTACCGTCACGGCACGCTTCGTACGAGGAACTATTGGCTACTGCTGCGTGTCGCGTAATACCCAGCACGGGAGACCTCAGTACCGATAAATACGTCAGCCCAGCAGTTCGCGGGCCGCGGCGGCGATCGCGCGGCCGTTCATGCCGAGCTGTTCGGCCAGGTAGTCGCGGCCGCCGAACGGCGGAAAGCAGTCCTGCACGCCGATGGCGCGCGTCTTGATCGCAACACCTTCGCGCGCGAGCGTTTCGGCAACGGTCGAGAACAAGCCACCGATCACGGAGTGGTTCTCCGCAGTGATCAGTGCGCGCGTGCTCGCTGCAAGCTCCAACAAGCTGTCGCGATCGAATGGCTTGAGTGTGGAGACTTTCAAGACGCTCGCCTGAATTCCTGCGGCGGCGAGCAGCTCCGCCGCATGCATCGCCTCTTTGACGAGAAAGCCACTCGCGACGATGCCGACATCGCCACCGCGGCGCAGCCATACGTTGCGGCCGATGCGGAAAGGTTCGCGAGCTTGCGACGCCTGGTCTCTGTCGTGCGTGACGAACGGCTGGCGCAAGTACACCGGACCGTCGTAGTCGAGCGCCGCGGTCGTGGCCTCACCGAGCTCGACAGTGTCCGCCGGGTCCAGCACCACCAGATGTGGAATCGCACGCATCGTGGCGAGGTCATCGATGCTGGCATGCGAGGGGCCGAAGGAGGAGCTGATGCCGGGAACACCGCCGATCAGCTTCACGTTGGCCTTGGGCAGCGCGACTTGCATGATGGTGAAGTCCGTGGCGCGCCGTGTGAGGAACGCAGCGAACGTGGTGGCCACCGGGACCAGCCCGGCTCGCGCAAGGCCGCTGGCAACCATCACCAAGTTCTGCTCTGCCATGCCGACATTGATGAAGCGCTGCGGATAGATCTGCGAGAAGGCGTACAGATCGGTGTACTTGCTCACGTCGGCCGAGAGCGCGACGATTTCAGGCCGCTTTTCCGCTGCCTGGAGGACGGCGTGGCAGAAGGTGCCGGCGCCAAAACTCAAGCCCATTTGTGCAGCCGCGCCCGTTATCGATGTATCGGCGCGCGTCATGCCAGATGCTCCGTTTGAGGTTCATCGCTACATTCAAACTCGTTCATGATGTCGTTCCAATCCTGTTCGGTCACCCTGACGAAGTGCGCCTTCGGATAACTCATGAGTTTCGACGAGCCTGCGCCGATGCGCGTGTGACAGATGATCGCCTTCGGCTGGCCCGTGACGGTTCGCGCGGCATCGAATGCACCTCGCAGTGCGGCCATGTCGTTGCCGTCGACCTCGGTGACCCACCAATTGAACGCTCGGTACTTGTCCGCCAGCGGCTCGATTTCCAATACCAAGGGACCATCCGCCTGCGTGCGATTCACGTCGATGATGTTGATCAAGTTGTCGAGCCCTTGCGCGCCCGCCAGCATCGCGGCTTCCCACTTCGCGCCTTCCTGAACCTCGCCGTCGGACATGTAATTCAGCACGCGTGCCGGGTTCTTGTTGAAGCGCAGCCCCCACGCGAGCCCCGCGGCCACGCCCAATCCCTGTCCCAGCGAGCCACCGGCGAATTCCACGGCTGGGATCTCGCCCGGTTCGGTGCCCAGTGTGAAGGGGCTTCCGTCCACGCCATAACCGTCGAGCTGCTCGCGCCGCAACACGCCTGCGACAACCAAGCTCGCATACAGCGCAATGGCGTAGTGACCGGTGGAGAGCAGGAAGCGGTCGCGCAGCGGGTCCGCGAGATCGTGCGCGCTCCAGTGCAACTCCGAGAAGAACAAGCACGCGAATATGTCCGCCGCTTGCATACCCTGGCCCACATAGCCGTGGCCACGGCTGCGGGCCTGATGCAGGACGTAACGGCGAATCTGGCGCGCCTGTGCGCGCAACTCGTCGAGCGATGCTTGGGGTCGAGACGAATTCATGTACCTGCCTCCGGACGGAGTCGAAGCCGCGAATCGAGGCGAGACCAGAACTATATCGATCGCCCAGTGCAGCGTGTTCGCATAATGAGGTATCTCTATGAACAGAGTCAACGGTCATGGAGATGCCTCGGGCGTCAACGGGATCACCTTGAATCTGGCCCGCGAACTGTAGTTGAAGAATGGGTCTGGTGATCATGCTGATTTGCCCCGTGCGTGGTGTGCTTCGAGCGCGCCCCGGTTATCCAATTCGACGTGAGGCACGGGCACTTTGGTCGATCGCGCACCACAACCAGATTCGTCAGTGCAGCGGGCGCGGCGCTGAGAGTGTCCGTGTGAGTTTGACTGACTCGCAAACCCGTCAGTAGACTTGAAAACAGATAACTGATTATTGCCGTGGCGAGGTTCCGTGATGACCACTGGCGCTCCCGCTGATGCACTGCAACGCCGGCGCTTTGGCGACGACCACTCGTACTTCGATCCATGGAGCGAAACGCTGCCGCGCAGCGACATCGAACGGTTGCAAGAACTGCGGTTGTTGCAACTGCTGCCCGTGGCCTACCAACGGGCGCCGCTCATTCGATCGCTCTGGGATGCAGCGGACATCCATCCCTCCCAGATCAAGTCCCTCGCCGATTTCAAGTCACGCGCGCCGTACACCGACAAGGAGATGATTCGCGCGTTCCGCGATCGTCATCGCGATCCGAACGGTGGCATCTTCATTGCGGAGTCGAGGGACATCGTCGCCATCAGTTCCACTTCTGGAACGACCGGAGAGCCGACACCGATGCCGCAGGGCATGGCGACCGCGGCCGACATCGACCTGTTGCGCGGCTATTGGCAAATTGGAGGACGGCCTGGGGATTACACGCTGAACATGATGTTCACGTTTCGCGGCGGCATGCTGCATGCGTACCAAATAGCGGCCGCCGGCTACACGCCCATCGTGTTGGCGCACGATGCCGCGGAGATTCCGCGCCTGATTGAAGCGTCGAAACGCTATCGTCCCACCGTGCTGATGATGCTCTCCAGTCTGATGCTCATCGCCCTGGAGCAGTACTTCGAGCGTAGCGGCGATGATCCTCGCGATGTTTTTCGATCGTACAAGGGTGCGTACTTCGGCGGCGAGCCGCTGAGTCCACGCTTCAAAGAGTTGGTTGCGAGTTGGGGGCTGGAGCTTTTCGAGCTGACGACGCTGGGCGATGTGTGCAGCGCCGTTCAATGTCGTGTGCATGACGGCATGCACGCCTGGGAAGATCTCGCTCTGGTCGAAAATCTCGACGACGACGGCCGACCGGTGCCGGACGGCGAAATAGGTGAGTTGGTGGTCACATCGCTCACGGATCGGCATGCACCGATGATCCGCTTTCGTACCGAAGATCTGGTGAGGATGGATCACGGCCCTTGCGTTTGCGGACGCACTCATGCGCGCTTCTGGCCGCTGGGCCGCAAAGGCGATCAGATCCTCGTCGAGGGCCGCTCCATTCTGCCCCGCGATATCCAGCCGCTGGTTGAAGCCGAACGCGCGACGCGCGCGTGTTTGTTTCAGATCGTGCGTCCCAAGCGCGAGCTGAACGAGTTGCGCCTGCGCGTGGGCTATGAGTCGTCGGCGCTGCAGAGCTCGACTTCGGCATTGGCTGCGCGGCTTACCGAGCGTCTCACGGTGGCGTTGCAGGTGGCGGTCGCGGTCGAGCTCATTCCCAACGAAGAGCTGTTGAAACTCGGCCCGCCGCACAAGATTCCGCGAGTGACGAAAACATGAACAGCGCTTCCCGTCACGCATTGCGTCCAGCCATCATCGGTCGATATCCCTTTCGTGGCGCATATCAGTTTCTACCGTTGACGCACGAAGAACTGCTGCGCGCCGAGGCGGCCGCAGCCTGCATCCTGGATTCCTATGGTTTCGGACGCGGTCAGCATGTACTGGTCACTTCCATGTTTTGCGATGCCGCTCAAGTGCTGCCGCTGCAACTGGCGATGGCCCGGCGCAATCTCATCGTCTGCTCCGCAGATGCGAGCCGTCACGAATCTGGCCGCATCAAATCGTTCCTGTTGCGGTACGACTGCGCTGGCGCTTTTGGCGTGAGCGGGGCGGTCCTCGACGGACTGGAGTGTGCCGGTCTGTCTTTACACGAGCTGTTTGGCGGCAAGGTCGTGTGGGCGCGTCCGGACGCTCATCAGCGGCTGCAAGGCGTACCGCAAATCGAGCTTCGCCGCTGGGTCGAGATAGGACCTGCGTTGGCGCTGGAGTGCCGTTACGGCGATGGGGCGCATCTCGACAGCGTCGAATGGCGGGTCGAAACCGATGAGCACGGGCAATTTCTGATCAGCAGTCGCCTCGAGCGCGCAATGGCATTCGATCGTCTCGAAACCGGACTTCGAGGAACCATCACTGGGGCTCCTTGCGCCTGCGGACATGGCGGCGCGCGGGTGTATCTGCGCGCGTAACTGCGGTTGACGTGCCGTCGACCGGCTCCTACTATCAAAACAGATACCTGAATAGGTAGACGTTGTTGGGGGAGAGGCCGATGGCAGAGACTCGAGTCGAGCAGAAGCTGCGAGATGAGTTCGAAAAGGCGACCGCCTATGAGCTCACCGATCACGACATCGAACGCAACAAACTCCTGCTCGGCGTCGATCTGGCCAGCCGCGACAGCGAGCAGATCCACACGGCCACGGCGGACAATATCCGCACTTTCGCGTTCGGTACGGGAAGCGACAATCCGTTGCACATCGATCCCGACTATGCTGCCGGGACACGCTGGGGCGGTGTGATCGCACCCAGCATGATGGCGGGCGTCATCAACAAACCGCTACGCGGCGATGCGCTCGATCCGGATCTCAAGGCGCGTACCAAGAGCATGTTCCGAGGCATTCACGTCTTCATCTCCGGCGGCGAATGGCTCTTCTACAAACCGGTCTTTCCCGGTGACACGATCTACTGCTTCCAAGGGCTGGAAAGCATCGAAGAGCAGCCATCGGAATTTGCCGGGCGCAAGGTCAATCGCGTCACGCGGCAAGTGAAGATGAATCAGCGTGGCGAAATCGTCGCCGTGTATCGCTTCCGAGAAATACTCACCGGGCGCAAGGCGGCGCGAGAGAAGGGTAAGTACGCCGCGATCGAAGCGGCCCGCTACACCGACGAAGACATTGCCAAGATCGATGAGATCTACGCGCAAGATGCGCCGCGCGGCTCGAACACGTGGTACTTCGAAGACGTGGAAGTTGGCGAGGCGCTGCGCCCCAGTGCGTCAGGTCCGCTCACGGTCACCGACGTAGTCACGTTCCACGCGGGTGGTTATGGCTGGGTGCCTTACGGTCTGCGCGTGGGGCGGCTCTGGCACAAGAACCGCAAGCGCATCGCTCCCTTCTATGTGAAGAACGGAAGCGGCATTCCCGACGTCGCACAGCGACTGCATTGGGACGGCGAGTGGGCGGAGGCGATCGGTAATCCCATGGCCTACGACTACGGCGTCATGCGGGAGAACTATTTGTATCGCTATCTCAACGATCTGGCGGGGGACGATGGTTGGGTGTACCGCCAATATGACGAGATTCGCAAGTTCAACTACATCGGCGACACGCAGTTCATCAGCGGCGCCATCGTCGGCAAGCGCCAAGAGGCCGGTCTCAATCTCATCGACCTCAAGCTCAAGATGACAAATCAGCGCGGCGAAGACACCGTCTTCTGTGACGCTTCGATCGCGCTGCCGAGCAAGCATCAGCCCGTTGTGCTGCCGGAGCCGGCGACCGATCTCAAATGCCGGGCGATCAAGATGTGGGCGCGCCACTGTGCATTGTCGCGCCAGCGAACGACGCCCTAGAGG
>CBJNAT010000130.1:0-7218 GCA_966434585.1 uncultured Gammaproteobacteria bacterium
GCCGATGAAGCGCGACGCGGCGGCTCGCTGCACGGCATGACCGCCCGCCACCGAGCCCGTGAATGCGACGAAGTCGACGCGCGAATCTCGGATCGCGCGATCTGTGTCCTCGTGACTCATGTGCAGGACCTGGAACACGCCTTGGGGCAATCCCGCCGCACGCAGGCATTCAGCGAATCGTTCGGCGCACAGCGGTGTCTGCGCCGAGTGTTTCAACACGACCGCGTTACCAGCGAGCAGCGCAGGGATGACGCTGTTCACCGCGATGAGATACGGGTAATTCCAGGCAGCGACCGTCAGCACCACGCCGAGCGGCTCGCGTCGGATGAAGCGACGAAAGTTTTCTTTCGGACCCGCATCGATGTCAGCGAGCGCTTCAGGGCCAATCGCAATCATGTGCCGCGCGCGCTCGAGCGTGCCGCGCACCTCACTCGGCGCGTAACGGATGGGGCGTCCCATCTGCCATGTGAGCTCCTCGGCAATCGCCTCCCGACGCAACTCGAACTCATCGCAGAAGCGCGAGAGCACGGCTGCGCGCTTGTCGATGGGAACCGCCCGCCAATGGGTCCATGCGGTGCGCGCAGCGGCAAGGCTAGCGTCGATCTCCTGGGGAGTCGCCAACGTGCGTTCGACGTAGATGCGCCCATCGATGGGAGAACGGGTCTGCTGAAGCGTGCTCATGGCGTGTGCTGGATCTATCAAATGATTTCGAAGTAGCGAGCGAGCTCCCAATCGCTGATGTGCTTGCGGAATTCACGCTCTTCCCATTCGCGAGTAGCCGCGTAGTGCTCGACGAACTCATCGCCGAACAGCTCGCGCGCAACCTTCGACGCCTTCAGTCTTTGCGCCGCATCCCACAGCGTACGCGGCAAGGCCAGTTCGGCCGGCCACTCGCGGTCGTACGCATTGCCGGTCACCGCCGGCCCGGGCTCGATCTTGTTCTCGATGCCCCACAGTCCCGAGCCGAGCGCAGCCGCGAGGATGATGTACGGATTCGCATCTGCAGCCGCGATCCTGAACTCGACGCGCTGTGATTTAGCGCTACCCGGAATGACGCGCAGCGCGGTCGTGCGGTTCTCGACGCCCCAGGTCGAATCGGTCGGCGCCCAGAAACCGGGAATGAGTCGACGATACGAGTTGATCGTCGGCGCGATCATTGCGAGCAGCTCGGGCATGAGCTTCTGTTGCCCGCCGATGAACCAGCGCATGCGCTCGCTCATGGAGTGCGGCTGCTGTGCATCGTGGAAAACCGATGCGCCATCGTTGGACTTCAGCGACAGGTGGATGTGGCCACTCTGGCCCGGCCAATCCTTCGACCACTTCGCCATGAACGTCGCCATCATGCCGTTCTTCTGCGCGAGCACTTTGGCAAACGTCTTGAACATCGCCGCTTTGTCCGCAGCCGACAGCGCCTTGTCGACGCCGATCGCTGCCTCAAGCACGCCGGGCCCGGTCTCTTCGTGCAGTCCTTCGATGCCAATGTCCATCGCATTGAAGGTGTCTAGCAGCTGACGATAGAAGTCGCTGCCAGCGGTGTTGCGCAGGACTGAGTAACCGAACCAGCCGGGCGCCATGGGCGTGAGCCCGCAGTAGTTCTTCGCCCGCACGGATTCAGGCGTTTCTTTGAAGACGAAGAACTCGTACTCGAAACCGACGTACGCGTCGTATCCGGCTGCGGAGCCGCGCTCGAGTATGCGTCGCAAGAGTGCACGCGGGCAGACGGTCTCGGCGGGAGGAGCAAATTCGCCTAAGAAGAACAGGCCGTTGTCCTCGAACGGAAGCGGTCGGCATGAATCGGGCAGGATCCGCACAGGTGCATCGGGATACCCGGTGTGCCAGCCCGTGAACTGGACGTTGTCGTAGAGCTGGTCTTGGCAGTCCCACCCCAACACGACATCGCAGAAGCCAAAGCCGCCCTCGAGCGATGACATGAACTTGTCGCGCGATATGTACTTACCGCGCATGATCCCGTCGATGTCGAAGACGCCCACCTTCACGTGATCGAGCTTGCGCTCGCTCACGATGGCGCGCGCATCCGCCGCACTACGCACCTGTCTCGGTTCCATATGGGTTCCTGTCGTGGCCCGCAGTAGCGGTGAACTCTAGCCCAATTTAGTGCGCGCGGTCTTGCCGCTGAGCTGCTCTGAAGCGCGCACTACCCCAACTCGCCCGTACATCTGAATTGATGGTGCCATTGCGGCCGTGCAAGAATCCGAGCAGCCCTGCCTGGACACAGGCTCAATACAAATCAGAAGGTGTCTCGCCGTCTTTCGAGTCGTTTCATTTCGAACCAACGAGGAGAATGCGATGTTGCGACGATCATTCCTGAAGAAGGCGGCGTTGGCAGCAACGGCGACTTCCACCGCGCTAGTGGCGGGATGTGGCAAGAAGGATGGGGAATCGGGCGAAGCTGGCGCGCCCGCCGTGCAGACCGCCAAGAAAACGGCGGTCAAGTGGCGACTACAGACGTATGCGGGCCCAGCTCTCGCCGAGCACGTCATCAAGCCCTCGATCGAGGCGTTCAATAAAGCCGCCAACGGCGAGATGGTGATCGAGTTGTACTTCGCGGATCAGCTCGTGCCCACCGGCGAGTTATTCCGGGCCATGCAAGCCGGCACGATCGATGCCGTGCAAAGCGATGATGACTCGATGGCAGCCCCGACGGACATTCGCGTCTTCGGCGGCTACTTCCCCTTCGCCACGCGCTATAGCCTCGACGTCCCCGCGCTCTTCAACAAGTACGGTTTGAACGAGATCTGGAAAGAGGCGTATGACGAAGTTGAGAACGTCACCTGGCTGAGCTCCGGCTCTTGGGACCCGTGCAACTTCAACACGGTGAAGCCAATCACCAAGCTCGCGGACCTGAAGGGGCTGCGCATATTCACGTTCCCGACCGCGGGCAAGTTCCTGGCACGCTTCGGCGTCGTCCCCGTCACGCTGCCGTGGGGCGATGTGCAAGTGGCGATTCAGACCGGCGAGCTGGACGGCCTGGCGTGGTCCGGCATCACCGAGGACTACACCGTGGGCTGGGCGGACGTCACGCCGTACTTCCTCACCAACAGCCTCTCCGGCGCCTGGATCGGCTCGTACTTCGCCAACACGAAGTCCTGGGAGAAAGTCCCGGAACACTTGAAGACCCTCTTCAAACTCTGCATCGACAGCTCTCACTACTATCGCCAGCACTGGTATTGGGCCGGCGAGGCCGACCTACGCGTGAAAGGTCCGAAGATGAAGCTGACGACGATTCCGCCCGCCGAGTGGGGGAAAGTCGAGGCCGAAGCGCGCAAGTTCTGGGACGAAATTGCCGCCACGAGCCCTCGTTGCGCGCGGGTCGTCAAGATCTTCAAGGAGTACAACGCGCTCATGGAGAAAGCAGGGCCTCCGTATCGATACGTCTGAGTGCTCTGCGGCGTGAGGCCTGGGGCGTGAGGGATGACACTTTTACTCACGCCTCGAGCCTCATGCCAACGCTCATGACCTGACTCAACACGCACCCGACGAGCATGAGCGCCATGGCCATGCCCAAGATCATCCGGCTTTACGTCCGCTACGTGGATGCAATCAACGGTGTCCTCGGGTATTTCGTCATGTACCTGACGCTGGTGATGATGGGCTTGCTCCTGTTCGCATCCCTCACGCGGTACGTCTTCAACGTGCCGTTCGTGTGGATCATCGAGATGTCGCAGTTTCTGATGGCCGCCTATTACATCCTCGGTGGCGGCTACTCGATGCAGCTCGATGCGCACGTTCGCATGGATGTCCTGTACGAACGTTGGAAACCCAAGACGCGCGCGTTCATGGACTCGATGACGGCGTTCTTCCTGGTCTTCTATCTCATCTTCATGGTGCAGGGGGGCATCTCGAGCACCGCGTATTCGCTCAAGTACAACCAGACGAACTACTCCGCTTGGGCGCCGCCCATGGCGCCGATCAAGATCATCATGACGGTGGGCATCGCACTCATGCTGCTGCAGGCGATCTCCATCTTCTTCAAAGACCTCGCGAAGGTCACCCAGCGAGAGATCGCATGAGCTACGAGGCGATCGCCCTCCTGATGTTCTCGAGCTTCATGCTGCTGCTGCTTACGGGGCAGCGGGTGTTCGGCGCCATCGGTTTCGTCGCGACAGTGTTTGCGCTGGCGCTCTGGGGCGAAGGTGCTGTCGAGATGCCGTTCGCTTCGACGATCACCCTGCTCAACTGGTATCCGATGTTGACGCTGCCCATGTTCGTCTACATGGGCTACATGCTGTCCGAGTCGGGCATCGCGGATGACCTCTACCGCATGTTCCACGTGTGGACCGGACCGATGCGCGGCGGGCTCGCGGTTGGCACGATTCTCTTGATGGTGGCGATCTCAGCGATGAACGGTCTGAGCGTCGCCGGCATGGCGATCGGCGCGACCATTGCGTTGCCGGAGCTGCTGAAGCGCGGCTACGACAAGATCATGGTGACCGGCGTCATCCAGGCCGGCAGCTCGCTAGGCATCATGATTCCGCCGAGCGTCGTGCTCGTGCTCTACGGAATGATCGCTCGTCAGCCCGTGGGCCAGCTCTGGTTGGCAGGCGTCGGGCCGGGACTGCTGCTCGCGGCGTTGTTCATTCTGTACGTCGTGATTCGCTGTCACCTCCAGCCGCATCTCGGACCGCCGCTGCCGGTGGAAGAGCGCAAGCAAATTACATGGCCGGAGAAAATGCGCCTGCTCAAAGCGGGTGTGCTGCCGCTGCTCATCATCTTCTCCATGACCGGCCTCTTCGTCATGGGCGTCACGAGCATGGTGGAGTCATCCGCCATGGGCGCCTTCACGGCGACACTCGTCGCCTGGTTCAAGGGTCGCATCACGCGCAAAGTGCTCGAGGACACGCTCCGCAAGAGCCTCGGCGTGAGCTGCATGTTCATGTGGATCATCCTGGCGGCACTCGCGTTCGGCGCGGTGTTCGACGGTCTTGGCGCGGTCAGGGCGATCGAAACGTTGTTCCTGGAGGAGTGGGGTTTGGAGCCTTGGCAGGTGCTGGTGCTCATGCAGCTCACCTACATCGTGATGGGCACCTTCCTGGACGACACGGCGATGCTCATCATCGTGGCGCCGCTGTTCGTGCCGCTCGTCATCGCGCTCGGGTTCAATCCGATTTGGTACGGCATTCTCTACACGATCACGTGTCAGATCGCATACATCACACCGCCGTTCGGCTACAACCTGTTCCTCATGCGCGCGATGGCGCCGAAAGACGTGACGTTGATCGACATCTACCGCTCGATCATTCCCTTCGTGCTCATCATGGCACTCGGGCTCGCGCTCGTGATCATCTTCCCCGAGATCGCGCTCTGGCTGCCGAGTCACGTTTATCTGAAGCCGGCACCGGGATGACGGTGAGCAAGGAGGGAGATTACCTCCGCATCGGGCTCGTGCGCATGCCGGGCCGCAAATTCTTGAAGGGCAACTTGGCAGGATCGGCGACATTCGGACCGGGCGCTTCGACGATGGCGATGCGGCTGGCCATCGAACCGAAATCCGCGCGGAAGTGCACCGAGCTCTTCAGTGCGAGCACAGCGAAGTCGGCCGGCTCCACTCGCAAGTGGCGAAACATTGCTTGATCCGCCGCCTGCTGTTTGCGGCTCGCGACGGCGATGCGCACGTTGCCCACCCGCAGCAACGCCATTGGACCAAGCTCGAATCGCGCGCCGCGATAGAAGGGCCCGGTGCCTGTAAATCGGCCGTCACCCAGTGCCTCGACTCTGTAGATCCCGCGCAAAGGACGGCAACCCGGCCACTTCGATGCGCCACCTAGATCGAGTTCGATATTCGCACCTTCGCCTGCAGCGTGAGCGTGAGCCGCCGCGCTCGGATCGCAGATCACGCCCGCGAGCACGGACTCAAGACCGCTCTGCACGAGTGCGTCGATGAGCTCCATCGTGTCTGCATTGCCGCCGGCACCCGGGTTGTCCTGAGTGTCGACGAGAATCGCCGGCCGCCCACGTTCCGGCCGCTGCTGCAATAGCTCACCGATGGCTGCGCCGATCGATTTGAGGTCTAACGCGAAATCCGATTCACGCTCGCGGAACGCTGCTGCGAGTCGTTCTACCGTTGCGTCGACCACGGCATCGTCATCACCGCACGCATAAACGATCGGACCACACTCCGGCACATCGGCCATCGGAAAACCCGGCGTGATGGCGACCGACCGCAGCGGACTGCGCTCCACCGCTGCTGCTTCGAGCAGCAACGAGTGCATCGGTTCGGCAAGCGTCGATTGCGCGGTCAGCGGCACGAGGAAGTCGATCGGCTCCAGACGACACGCCAGCGTGTGCGGTTGCAAGTGGAGGTCATGCAGGCAACGGGCTGCGCGAGCGCCGCACTCCGCCATGTCGATGTGCGGATATGTCCGATACGTGACGAGCGCGGACGCCGCTTGCGCCATGAGCGGGGATACGTTCGCATGGAAATCCAGGCTCGCGACCAACGGAACGCTTGCGCCCACGGCGCTGCGCACGAGTGACAGCACGCGCCCATCCGCATCCGGCCAATGTTCCGCCACCATCGCCCCGTGTAGATCGAGATAGACACCATCGAGTCCCCGTTGGGATTCGCGCTCAAGGTCCTCGAGCAGCATCGCGACGATCCGATCGAAGGCGTCCCGCGTGACACAACCGGAGGGCTGCGCAGAGCACCAGAGCAACGGTACGCACTCGTAGTGCAGGCCCCGCAGCTCCTGTACAGCACCGGCCGCGGGAAGATTGATCCCGCCAATCGCCTCCAGCATGGCCCCACTGCGCACGAGCCCTGGCCAGGCGTCCGGTGTCAGGAAATCTTTGAAGGTCGCAGGCACAGTCGAGAACGTATTCGTCTCGTGCTGAAACCCGGCGATGGCAATGCGTGCCCGGCCCGTCGTGCTCATCCGCTCATCCTACAACCGAGTGTTTCGCAAGTGGTCGATCACATAGAGCGTTTTACGGATGCCCTTGTGGAGCCCACGGAGCGAGCCTTGCGCGAGCTGCCCATGCCCAACAAACGCGGATCGATGTCATTCGCACAAGCAACCCAGGGGGACGACATGTCGAACCACGAGCAAAAAGTTTCAAGGACTCAGCGGAAACCGATGCGCGCGCGACCGCTCTGCACGAGTATCGTGGCGTCGCTGCTAGCGGGAGTGGGCAGCGCCCAGGCTGCCGACGAGATGGCGGGGTCGCAACTCGAAGAGATCATCGTCACCGCACAGAAAC
>CBJNAT010000131.1:0-7188 GCA_966434585.1 uncultured Gammaproteobacteria bacterium
CAGCGCGCTGGTCAGCATCTCGTCATTGCGCACGCCACTGACGCGTAGCGAGACGAATTCGGCTCCCCCATAACCGCGTGGAATCGAGCGTTCAAGTCGACCTCCTTGCGACCATCGTTGGGCGACGGCTGCGATGTGGGGGTCGTGCTTAAGCGGTGGCGCCGCGGTTCGCGTGCCGCAATCGCGGGCGCGGAGTCGATTGGCAAAAGCCAGCGGGTCTGCGTACGCAACGTCGACCACACATGTGAAGCTCAGCAGCGCCGCAATCAGGCCGATTGCTCGCATCAGACGTTCGCGGGCTCCTGCCGCTGGCGCATCAGCCGCAACACGCGGTCGAGCGCATGACCGAGGTCTTCGACCGTGTTCGGTTTGAGGATGAGCTCGCGAATGCCGCGCTCGCGTGCAAGCTCGCGATCTTCGGGCCGTACATATCCCGATATCATGAGGACCGCCACCTCCGGGCGTATCTCGCGGACTGCAGCGGCGAAATCGAAGCCCGACATCACCGGCATCGACAGGTCCGTCACGACGACATCGAAGCTCTGCGGCGCCTTGCGCACCGCTTCGAGCGCATCGCTCACATCCGTATAGCCGCTGACTCGGTAGCCGAGCCGCTGCAACACTCTCGTCGTGAGGAACACGATGGCTTCATCGTCATCGACGTAGAGAACGTGCTCGCCGGCGCCGCGCACGCCCCCACGTGTCGGCACCGGGCGTGTAACGGCCACATCCTTCGCAGCGGGGAAGTACAGGTCGAACGTGGTGCCCTGGCCCAAGTCGCTGTGCACGGTGATCGCGCCTTCGTGGCCTTTCATGATGCCGTGCACGACCGACAGACCGAGGCCCGTGCCCTGGCCCGCTGGCTTGGTCGTGAAGAACGGATCGAAAATGCGCTCGAGCACCTCCTTGGTCATACCGCAGCCGTCGTCGCGGATGCGAATCCGCGCGTACTTGCCGCTGCGCAGGTCGCGGGAGATGGCGAGCAGCTCGACGTCGACATCCACGGTATCCACCTCGACTTCGAGCAATCCCGCTCGCCGGCCGATCGCATGGGCCGCGTTGGTGGCCAGATTCATGATGACTTGATGGATCTGCGTGGAATCGGCGATGACGGAGGGCACGTCGGGATGAAAACGCGTGCGCATCTGGATCAACGCGGGCAACGTCGAGCGCAGCAGCTTGAGCGCTTCCTCCACCACGGAGCGCAAGTCGAGCAGCTCGTGCTTCGGTTCCTGCGCGCGGCCGAAGGCGAGTATGCGGCGCACGAGATCGGTGGCGCGGCCTGAAGCCTTCGCAATCTCCCGCAGGCTTTCCTGCGTCGGATGGTCATCGGGCAGATCGGCAATGGCAAGCCGTGCGTTACCGCCGATGGCCAGCAAGAAGTTGTTGAACTCGTGCGCAATGCCGCCGGCCAACGTGCCGAGCGCCTCCATGCGCTGCGATCGGGTCTGCACATCCGCGGCGAGCTTGCGCTCCGTGACATCGCGATAGTTCGTGACGATGCCGTTCACCGCTGGATTGTGCAGGAGATTCGTCGCGACACCTTCGAGCCACAGCCAACGACCGTCATGATGACGGCGGCGCCACAGCACGGGAAGCGATTTACCAGGCTGCGCCGTGAGATAGCGCGTCGCTTCTTCGAGCAGCGGCACATCGTACGGATGAGTGTGTTCGAACGAGTTGGCGCCGAGCAGTTCCTCGTGCGTGCGTCCCTCAGTCGCGCTGACGGAAGGGCTGAGATACAGAAAGCGGTGATTGGCATCGCTCACCGTGATGCAGTCGGTGCTGTGTTCGATCAACGCCCGCAATCGTTCTTCGCTACGGCGCAGCTCCGACTCGACTCGGCCACGTTCGGCGATCTCACGCTGCGCGGCCTGGAAAAGCCGCGCATTATCGAACGCGACGGCTGCCTGCGTCGCGACGCCGACGATGGCGCGCTCGCTGCGATCCGTGAACGCGCCGCACGCGCGGTGCGCGAAGAACATGCCCCCGAGCACTTCGCCATTGCGAGATATCACCGGGAGTGCGAGCAAGCTGCGAGCCAAGATCTGCGAGCTCGGGACCGAAAAGAAGTCCTTGTAACGCTCGTAGCGGGCATCCTGTGTGAGATCGTTCGAGCGGAAGATACCTTCGGTCTTGAACATGGGCACGAACGACTCGACGTCGGTCGGCATCCGCCAGGTCGAGTAATCAGGCAACCTGAATCCCGAGACCGCATGCATCAGCTGCTTGCCGCCATCTTCTCTGATCGCGTTGTAGAAGAAGATGCCGAACTCGGCGCCAACGAGCCGCACGCCGGCATCGGTGATGACTTGCACGAGGCGTTCGAGATCCAGCTCGGCAGCGAGCGCAGCGCCGGTGTAGTTGAGCAACTCCAGCGTCCGCTTCTCTTCGCGCAGTGCCTGCCAGGCGCGTGCCGGTGAGCCGCGCATCCGACGGCCATCGAGTGCAGCGCCTTCTCCGCCATGCGTGCGCACGAGCAGCGCGCGCAAGTTGTCGTTCTCGGCTTCGAGCTCGCGCAGCCTGCCTGCGAGCTCAGCCAATGACGCGGGATCGGTGGACGACCTATCGATATCCAATTACCTGCTATGCCTGCGGAAGGTACGCAGTGGCTACTGTAGCAAGGCGGTAGCAGTCGCGCTGCTCATCAGGCGAGCGCGCTCAGTGCGCCAGGAACTTGCCGACGTTGCAGTGCATTGCGAGCCTGCCATTCGACCGCGGGCTCGAGCTGCTCGAATAAAGAAATCTCCCCACCGATCAGCGCCGCGATTGGAACACCATCCCGGTACAGCACCCGATTGCCCGTCAGTGCGGGAACGCGTGGGCCCGGTGTCAACAGACCGATGACGTTCAGCGGATCTGCCGCGCTCAAGGACACCCATGCGCCCGTCACAGGCCGCCGGCGTGCTTCTCGCAGTGCGCCGACGGCCTGTGGCAGGGCGTACTGTTCTCCCGAGAAGCCCGCGACGAAGCGGCCGCCGCGAATGTCGCCGCGCGCTTCGAGGCGTCGATAACAGAGCAGCAGTTCCCGCCAGGGCGGCAACCAGGACGCCTCGCGCTGGTACACCTTCCAAAACATCACACCCCAGCGTTGCAGCAGGGTGAGGGCAATGTGTTCGATGGAGGCTTGAGGCGTGAGGACTGGGGCGTGAGGTGACGAGACCTCAGATCCTCTTCTCGCCAACGCCCACCGCCCGGCATCCTGCATCCCAAAGAGGGCTGCGCGTCCACGACGGCGGCGACCACCTCGACGCTTCTCGCCGGGTACGAGCAGCGCGCGCAAACCCGTGAAGCTGTCGGAGTTGACGAGTCCGAAGGCGACCAGTTCTGCGAGCGCCTCTTCCACTTGTGCCGACAATAAGCGCGATCCGTCCACGAGCTCATCGAAGAAGGACGCCCCGTGCTCGCGAATCACATTCATCACGGCACGCGCCTTCGAGCTGAGCTGCTCTTCCGTCGGCGGTAATGCGAAATTCGACCAGAGGCGCGCATCTCGCCGCGGTAGTAGCACGATGGGTGTGGCGCGGACCGGAGCCGCGGCTCGCTCGCTCGTAGCCGCGCGAGGTGCGAGTCGCGTCCACACGTAGCGACCCGCCAGGCAGTGCTCGTCGAGCCATGCGGGGTCGTACTCGGCGATGCGCGCCGGCAGTACTTCCGTTTCCCACGCACTGGCGGGCACGTCGAACCCGGCCAGTTGGTTCAGCACCGCGGCGAGCGCGTCGGGTCCCTGCATGCGCGCCTCTCCCGTGACTCGCTGCCAGTCGAGCAGAAAGCGCACGAAGTCACGTGCTTGTACCGGCTCGATTTCGGCGCGCAAGCGCTTCACCGTGTAGCGGTGAATGCGAGCGAGCAGGCGACGTTCGCACCACTGCAGTGGGCCTGAGGCGTGAGGCGTGGGGCGTGGGTCAGAACTGTCTTCTCTTGCCCAGGTCCCAGGCCTCAGGTCCGAGGGCCGCTCTTCAAACTGCCCGCGCATCGCGAACCCTGCACCCTCCAACGTGATGAGCGCGATATCGATCTCATCGACCGGCAACGCGAGTGTCGTCGCGAGGTCTTGCGCCGTGATCGGGCCCAGCGCCTCCATCCGACCTCGGACCAACTGCACGATAGCGTCGGTACGGGACCACTCGCGCCGGTGCTCTGCCGGTACGCGTTCCGAATCGGTCGACCAGTGCGGAAACAGCGCGGTGAACAGCGGTGCACGTTCGACCGCGATCCACATTGCCTTCCCGTCGCCGGCCACCGGGCCGCGCACGGCTCTACCCGCTGAGGCGAGTTCATCGAGGAGCCCGTTCCAGCCTAGCGATCTGTCGACTTCCAACTGCGTGAGACACCCCAACCACATGAGCGCATCGTGGAGCTCATCCGCTGTACCGGCCTCAGGCCATGCTTCATCGCGCACACGTGCGATCGCCTGCGGATCCAGTCTGCCGAGCTCGGATGCCTCCTGCGGATCCAGCCAACGCCGACTCATCACCGCTTGTGTGCGACGCTCCTCGAGTGGCGCATCGTCGAGGTAGGCATACGGACGTGCGGTTAGCACTTCGGTCGCGAGCGGCGAGGGCTCGGTGAGATCGCGTGCGACCACGCGGATGGCGCCGGATTCCAGGCCTCGCAGCACGGCCTCGAAGCCTTCGATATCCATGGTGTCCTCGAGGCAGTCGCGAATCGTCTGTGCGACGAGCGGGTGATCTGGAATTTCGATATCGCCGCCGGGCAGGTTCTCGCCGCAGGCGACTTGATCCGGAAACACGGCGGCTAGCAGATCTTCGGCATTCATACGGGCGATCTGCGGAGGCACTTTCTTGCCGCCGCGAAAGCGTGGCAAAGCGAGTGCAATCGTCGCTGTCCAGCGCCAGCGCGTCGTGAACATGGGCGCTGCAAGCAAGGCCTGAATGAGCACGGTGCGCGCGGTGTTCGAATGTAGATAACGCGCGACACTCGCGAGCTCGAAGCTGTGCGCCGTCGTGAGCGACAGGACGATGCAATCTTCAGTGGCTGCGGCCTGTAGCTCGAAGTTGAACTGGCGGCAGAAACGCTTGCGTAGTGCCAAGCCCCAAGCTCGATTGATGCGGCTGCCGAAGGGCGAATGCACGACGAGCTGCATGCCGCCCGATTCGTCGAAGAAGCGTTCGAAGACGATCGTGTCGAAGGTGGGTAAGCAGCCGAGCGCAGCGTGAGCGGAGGCGAAATAGTCGTGGAGTTGTTGGGCGGCGGAGGCGGACAGGTAGGGTCGGCTAGCCAACCAGTCGGCTAGTCCGCTAGCCAGAACGGAACCAGACTGCGCCGGCAGCGCACTCTGGCTAGCCGACTGACCGACTAGCAGACTGACTTCCTGTCTCAACCGACTCACCGCCACCGACAACTCACGACTGCGCCCCGGCGCCTCACCCAGCCAGAATGGAATCGACGGCGGCTGACCTTTCGCATCCTCGACGCGCACCGCGCTGCGTTCCACGCGCAGGATGCGATATGAGTGGTTGCCGAGCTGGAAGACATCGCCGGCGAGACTCTCCACGGCGAAGTCTTCGTTCACGCTGCCCACCATGTGACCTTCTGGCTCGAGAATCACTTGGTAATCGGCGGCTTCCGGAATCGTGCCACCCGATGTCACGGCGGTGAGCTTCGCGCCTTTGCGCGCACGCAACTTGCCGTTCACCGCATCGTGATAAAGCTGCGCGCCGTGGCGACCGCGCGGAGTCGTATAGCCTTCGCTCAACATGCGCACGATCTCATCGAAACGCTCACGCGACAGATCGCGAAATGGATAGGCGCGTATGACGAGACGATAGAGCGCGTCGGCGTCCCACTCCGCGCAGGCAACTTCGGCGATGAGCTGCTGCGAGAGCACATCGAGCGGGTTCGTCGGGATGCTCAAACGGTCCAGTTCGCCACGGCGGACAGCATCGAGCAGCGCCGCGCATTCCACCAACTCATCGCGCGACGTCGGAAAGAGACGGCCCTTCGGCGTCTGACCAACGCCGTGACCCGAGCGGCCCACGCGCTGTAGAAATGCGTTGATCGAGCGTGGTGAGCCCAACTGACAGACGAGGTCCACATCACCGATATCGATGCCAAGCTCGAGCGATGCGGTTGCGACGAGCGCCTTCAATTGTCCGGCCTTCAGCCGCTGTTCCGCATCGAGCCGCAGTTCCTTGGACAAACTGCCGTGATGCGCGGACACGTGTTCTTCGCCGAGCCGTTCGGTCAGCTGCCGTGCCGCACGCTCAGCATGGCGGCGCGTATTGACGAAGACGAGCGTGCTGCGATGTTCGGCCGCAAGTTGGGCCACGCGGTCGTACACCTGGCCCCACACGTCCATCGACATCACGGCCTCGAGCGGCGAGGGCGGCACTTCGAGCGCGAGATCACGTTCGCGCACGTGACCGCTGTCGACGATGGCGCACGAACGACTCGTTCGCCCTGAGCGCGTCGAAGGGTCCGCTGAACGCGCACCCACGAGGAAACGAGCAACTTCGTCGATGGGGTTCTGTGTAGCCGAGAGGCCTATGCGAGTGAGCGGTCGGCCCGCGAGCGCGTCGAGCCGTTCGAGCGAGATCGCAAGGTGTGCGCCACGCTTCGTTCCCACCATCGCGTGAATTTCATCGACGATGACGGTCTGCGCGGTCGCGAGCGTCGCGCGACCCGAATCGGAGCCCAGCAGGATGTAGAGCGATTCGGGGGTCGTCACGATCACGTGCGGCGGCTGCTTGCGCATGCGCGCACGCTCGTGCTGCGGCGTATCTCCGGTGCGGACCCACGTGCGGATGTTCGCAGGCGGCAAGCCGCGCGCTTGCAGTTCCTCGTCGATGCCGGCGAGCGGCGCGACGAGGTTCTTCTGCACATCGTTCGATAGCGCCTTCAACGGCGAGACATAGACGACGTGCGTTGCATCGCGCAGTTGCCCAGCGACGGACAATCGTACGAGCTCGTCGATCGCGGCGAGAAATGCCGCCAGGGTTTTGCCCGATCCTGTAGGTGCTGCAATCAGCACGTCCTGATGAGCCTGCACTGCCGGCCAGGCGTCCGCCTGCGCAGGTGTCGGCTTCGCAAACGTACGTGTAAACCAAGCGGAGACGGCGGGATGGAAGCGCATGACAGCGGGCTACAGGCTACCGTTTACAGGTTCCAGTCAGAAACTTACTCTTTCCTTCGCCCGTCACCTTTAACCCGTCGCCTATACTCCCG
>CBJNAT010000132.1:0-7176 GCA_966434585.1 uncultured Gammaproteobacteria bacterium
GAAGGTCAGCGTGCGCTCGCGTTCGTCGACCGAGAGGATCGTGCGAACGAGCGGCATCTCATCGGGTTTGTCGCCGGGCCGAACCGATAGTGGGAACAACAAGGCACTCGCCGGCAACTCCGCGGCATGTGCGCCGAGATACCGCTTGTACAGATCCAGGGCGGGTTCGCCATCGAGCTCGTGCAGCACGTTGCCATTGGCGCGCGTGATGAGGCGCTCCGGACCGAATGGAGCCCAGCCGCCCATACAGCCATAGCCGATTCGCAACGCGGCGCCGTACCAGCCGATCGCGACGACTTGCTCCGAGGGCACAGGTCCATCCAAGCAAACGGAAGTCGCGCGGAACGCGGCCCCGTCAGCTGCGAGACCGCCCGTCACGGCGACGCTTTGGGGCAGTCTGTTTGCGATGCCCCGGACCAGCGCGCTGCCGTTGACGTGCAACCCGCCGCTCAGCACGAACACGTGTACGAGATCCTGCAAGGGCAAACGGGACATCACCAGTTCGCCTAGGGCGCTGCTATCGGCGGTTTCATCCACTCGTGCCGCAGCGATGGCGAAATGCGAATGCTCGAGCGTGATGCCCGTGCACACGACCGAATCGTCGTAGACGCACGTACCGAAGATCTCCCCCGCGGTGGAACACGCCACGATGCGAGCTGCCGGGAACGAGCGCCGCAAGCCTTCCCAGGTGCGCTCGTTCTCGAGCAGAGCCGGTGCGCAAAACGCGAGCACCAGCTGCGCATCCGAATGGCTCGCGAGCGGCCAGGCTCCGGAACGGGTGACGCTTTGAACTACACGCATGCGACGGCCTGCAGATAGTTGAACGGGTGACGCATATTTGAATATCGGCGCGGCGAAAGTGACTTGACGAGCGGTGTCTACGGCGAACGCCTAATCGCCGCAGAGGGAATGCGCGTGCCGGTTTGCCGCTGAGACGCAGTCGCGCGCTGCACCGCCCACCGAGCCCATTCGAGGTGTGACAGGGTCCCCATTTGCGCCATTTCCTGGCGCGCCGCGCACCTTGAGGCTCAACGGCCGTCACACACCGCCGATAGCGTCCATGCCAGTGCCCACTGGTGGCCGATGTGTGCCCATGACGAACCGATCGAGAACCGTGCGTCGCCTCACCGTCACGGACGCCGCTGCCGGCAGTCAGCGGTGCGACGCATGAGCGCGCTCGAGCAATTTGCACTGGCAGGCACGGGCTCGCTGCTCGATGCCGTGAGCGTACCGGTCGCGCTGGTGGACGACTCAGGCTGCATCGCGTTCGCCAATCGCGTGTTGCGGGAACACATGCCGCTGCATGCGCGCTCGATGGTGATCGAGCTCTTTGGCCTCGCTGCCGAGCGCGACACACTGCTCCGCCTGCAGCGCGCACTCGCCAACAACGAAGACTTCGTGTGCGATCTGCCCGCGCGTGTGGAAGGTCATCTATGGCGCGTGCGTTGTGCCGGGGCCGAGCAGCCCGATGGTTTGCGCACATTGACGCTGGAAGACGTGAGTGGCCGCCGTCGCTTACGCGATCTGCTGCGTGCCAGCAACGCGCGCCTCGATCTCGCGATGGCGGCGAGCGCGCTCGCCATGTGGGATTGGAACGTCCAGCATGACGAGGTCTATTACAACGATCAGTGGTCGACGGTGCTCGGCATTGCGCCCGAAGCGCTGCTACGGCGGACTGATCTTGCCGCCCGACTGCTGCTCCCGGCTGAAGATGCCAATGTGCTCACGTCCTTCGAGCGTCACTACCGCGGCGAGACGGATGTGTTCGAAGCGGAGTACCGCCTTACCACGGGGGATGGCGCCGTTCGTTGGTTCTCGGCGCGAGCCAAAGTCGTGCAACGCGACGCTGCGGGTCACGCCTTGCGTGTCATCGGCATGCTCCGCGACATCACGCGACAGCGCGATTCGCAGGAGGAAGCCAACGAAGCCCAGCTACGCTGGGAGCGCGCCGTGCGTGGCACCTCGGATGGCCTGTACGACTGGAACTTGAGCACCGGTCACGTGTGGTACGCGGCACGCTTCCGCGAGATCCTCGGCTGCGGCACACAGGATTTCCCCGATACCTTCACCGCATTCCAGCAGAGGTTGCATGTGGACGATCGGCAGTCCGTGATGGAGTGCATCCGCCTACAGTTGGAGAACCGCAGCGAGCTCGACGTGCGCTGTCGCTTGCAGCACAAGAACGGCTCATTCGTCTGGTGCCGTTTGCGCGGCCAGGCCGAACGCGATGCGGCGGGCAGACCGCGACGACTCGCTGGCTCGATCAGCGACATTTCTGCGCACGTCGAAGCAGAGAGTGAGCGCCGCCTGCTCGAGGCCGAGTGGCGTCAGAGTCAAAAGATGGAAGCCGTCGGTCGGCTCACGGGAGGCATCGCGCACGATTTCAATAATCTGCTGTCGGTGATCCTCGGCAACATGCAATTGCTCGTGCGCTCCCTGCAGGAGACGCCACGCTTGCGCAGGCATGCCGAAACGGCGTTGCGAGCGGCCATGCGAGGCGGCGAGTTGACGCGTCGGCTGTTGGCGTTCGCTCGACAGCAGGTGCTCGAACCTCGTGTGCTCGACGTAAACGAGCTGCTCGCAGGCATGTATGAGATCTTCCGTCGCACCGTGGCCAGCGACATCGAGATTCAACATGAGTTCGAACCGGAGTTGTCGCCAATCAAGGCCGATCCGGGTCAGCTCGAAAATGCCGTCCTCAATCTCATCATCAATGCGCGCGATGCGATGTCTACTGGCGGTGTGATCCGACTCGTTACCCGCAACGTTCAGGTGGCTGCGGCCAATACGAACGAACAGAGCGTGCCGCCCGGCGCTTACAGCGTGGTGGAAGTCAGCGATTCGGGCGTGGGCATGTCGGCGGAGGTCGCGAAGCGCGCGTTCGAGCCGTTCTTCACCACGAAAGCCGACGGCAAGGGCAGCGGCTTGGGATTGTCGATGGTGTACGGCTTCGTCAAACAGTCGGGCGGCTGCGTCGTGCTGACCAGCGTCGAGGGCACTGGCACGAGCGTGCACTTGTACTTCCCGCGCGTGGATGCACAACCGAGTCCCGTGCAGCTCGACGGGCACGGTTCCGTCGAAGTCGCGCACGGTACCGAGACGGTGCTGGTCGTGGAAGACGACGTGGAAGTACGTGAGACTGCACTTGAACTGCTGCGCAGTCTCGGCTATCACACACTTGGCGCTGCAACGGGTACTCAGGCCTTAGAGCTTTTCATGAAGCATCCGAAGATCGCGTTGGTGTTCTCGGATGTGATGCTGCCGGGCGGCATGCTGGGAACGCAGCTCGTGCACAAGCTGCGCGAGCGGCGGCCGGGCTTGAAGGTCGTTCTCACTTCAGGTTGCACGGATGATGACGCAGCGCCTGCCATGATGGAGCTGCCGCAAGGCTTGCTGCCAAAGCCATATTCTTTGGAAGAGCTGGCGCGGCGCGTGCGCGGCGCATTGGACGAGATCCAGGAGGGACAGCAGCGTGCCAGGACGTGAGAACAACGTCGTACTCGCCGTCGACGATGAGCCGGATTTCCTCGAGCTGATTGCGATGATCGGCGAAGGCGTGGGCTGCGAAGTGCTGAGCGCGGCCACACCGGACACCTTTCGCGAGGAGTTGTCGCGTCGCCGTCCTGCACTCGTGCTGCTTGATCTGCAGATGCCAGGAATGGATGGCATCGAAGCGTTGCGTTATCTCGCACGCCAGGGCTCCGATGCGGGTGTATTGCTGGCGAGCGGCATGGATCAGCGTGTGCTGGTGAGCGCGCGGCAACTCGGCGAGTCGTTGGGCCTGAGAATGCTAGGCACGCTACAGAAGCCCGCGATGGTCGAGGACATCGAAGCGTTGCTGAAGGAGCATCTGTCGAGCACCTCGCCCGGCATCACGGTCGCAGAAATCCAGCGTGGCTTGCAGGAACAGGAGTTTGCGGTCCATTACCAGCCGCAGATCGTGCGGCGGGAGGAGGAGTGGCACGTGCGCGGGCTCGAAGCGCTCGTACGCTGGCGGCATCCTCAACTAGGGCTACTGATGGCCCCCGAGTTCCTGACCTTGGCGGAAGAGAGCGGGCTCATCGTGCAGATCTCGGACTCGGTCTTGACCCAAGCTGTTCGCCAGGTCGGTCACTGGCGGCAGAACGGGCTCGACCTCGCGCTTGCCGTGAACCTCTCGCCCAAACTCGTGCAGGATCTGGAATTCCCCGATCGCCTGAGTCGACTGCTGCTCGAGTTCGGCCTGCCGCCGCAATATCTGACGCTCGAAGTCACCGAGGCGGCGCCGCTGGGCAACCCGCAGCTCGTGATGGACATCTTTGCGCGCTTGCGGCTGCGCGGTATCGGTCTGTCGCTCGATGACTTCGGATCCGGCATGTCTTCGCTGACGCAGCTGTATCGTATGCCGTTCAGCGAAGTGAAGATCGATTCGTGCCTGACGGCGGATCTCGACGACTCAGCCGCTGCAGGCACCGTGGTGAGAGCGCTCGTCGAGTTGGCGCACAACCTTTCGCTCACAACCTGCGCGGAGGGTGTCGAATCGGCGGGGGCGTTCGAATTCCTCGATCGCGCCGGTTGCGATTCGATGCAAGGACGATTCATCTGCGCGCCGGGCGAAGCCGCAGACGTGGAGCGCTTCATTCGGCAGTGGGACGGCGAGCGGCACGTGGCTCAGGCCGGTATCCGCACCCGCATCGGCTGACGCAGCAGTTTCAGCGAACACTTCAGCGACACGCGCGTGCCGACGCCGGGCTCCTCGAACTTGAGCGTGCCGCCGAGCATGCGTGCGCGGTACTCCATGATTCTCAATCCCAACCCGGGGTGGCGCTGCGCGAGCCCGGCGGACAGGCCGATGCCGTCGTCGCTGATGTTGAGCTGGAGGACTCGTGCCGTGGTCCTCAGCTCGATCCGGATCTGCTTGGCTTGCGCGTAACGCGCGGCATTCGTCGTGGCTTCCTGCGCGATGCGGAACAAGTGCGTGGCCGCGCCCTCATCGAGCTCCGGGAGCTTGCCGCTCGGCAAATAGATGCACTCGAGTGCGTACATGTCCGAGCAGCGAATCGCCAGATGCTTCAGCGCTTCCGTGAGTCCGCCGCGCTCCAGGTTCACGGGTGCGAGCCCGCGAGCCAGTGAGCGCGTGCTCTGGATGGTGCGCGCCATGAGATCGGTGATCTTGAGCAGCTGCGGGGCGTACTGCGGCGCCTCGCGCGACAGCTGCACTTCGAGCCCCTTCAGGAGCAATGACAGGCCCGTGAGCTCTTGGCCGAGACCGTCGTGCAGATCGCTGCCGAGCCGGCGTTGTTCGCGGTTCGAGATCTCCAGAATCTCCTGCTCCAGCGTACGCCGCTCCGTGACGTCGCGACTCATGCACACCACGCCGCTCACGCGACCGTCCTTGCGCAGCGGCAGGTGCGAGTACGTGAGCCAGCGAACGTGGCCGCGCGCCGAGATAGCGACACGCTCGACATCGATGAGCGGCTTACCCGTTCGCAGACTCGAGAGGTTTTGCGCTTCGACTTCCTGCCCGAGCTCGTCGTTCTGCAACTCGCTCAAACGGCGACCCAGCACTCGTTCCCGGGGCAGCCCGAGTTGCTTCAACAGCGTCTGATTGGCAAGGGTCAGCAAGCCCTGTTCGTCGATGGCGTGAACCGCCTCCGGCAGGCTGTCGATCAACGTCGTGAGCAGTAGCCGCTGGGCATCGAGCGCGAGTCGCATGCTGCGACGTTCGCGTTGCGCGCGAGCTTGTTCCAGCGCTCGCTCCACCACGGCGGGCAAGCGCTGCAGTCTGTCCTTGAGCACGTAGTCGGTCGCGCCGCTCTTCAGCACCTCTATCGCGCGCTCCTCACCGAGTGCGCCGGAGACGAAGATGAAGGGCGTGTCGGGACACTGTTCCAGCACGATCTTGAGTGCCGCGAGCCCATCGAAGCCCGGGAGCTTGTAATCGGCCAGCACGAGGTCGGGCGCACCCTGCGCGAGCGCCGCGCGGAACTCCGACTCCGTGGCTGCGTGTTGCCACTGCGCGCGAACGTCATGGCGCTTGAGCTCGATGCGTATCAGCTCGGCGTCGTCGGCATCGTCCTCGAGGAGCACGATCTTGAGGCTCGTGGCCCGCGCTTCGGTCATGCGGTACTCGTGTGGTGTGGGAAGTGTTCGCGCTGCCCGGTGCCTGCGCATGCTCATCGCGGGCCAACCCGACTGCATGCGAGACGCTCGGTTCCGCTACTCTAACGGTACGGTTCCCCTGTGGAAAATGTCGATGCGCTCGGTGTTTCGCGTCGGACACACTGGCTCAAAACACGGAGGCAAGCATGCCCGACCAGACTCGAATTGCGATCATTGACGATCACCCGTTCGTCCGAGAGGGGCTCAAGCAGCTTCTGGCCGGACAGAACGAATTCATTCTCACCGCCGAAGCCTCCAATGCACGGGATGCCCAGGCTGCGCTCGGGGCGAACGAGCCCGACGTGGCGGTGGTCGATCTAGCGCTCGGCAGCGATGACGGCATCGAGCTCGTTCGCTGGATACGGCAGCACCATCCGAGCGTGCGCGTGCTCGTACTCTCGATGCAGGATGAGGCGCTGTACGCGGAACGACTACTTCGCCTCGGTGTGAGCGGCTATGTGATGAAGAACGTGGCCGGCACGGACTTCCTGGGTGCGCTCCGCAAAGTGGCGCGCGGGCAACGACACGTGAGCAGTGCGATGGGCGAGCGGTTGCTGACCCAGGTTGCGCGCGGCCGTGCACCAGCCGTCGAGGAAGATCCCGTCGCCGCCCTCACCGGCCGCGAGCTCGAAGTGTTCCGGCTGATCGGCGCGGGCGTCAGCACCCGAGAGATTTCGCAGCGCCTCGATCTTTCGATGAAGACCGTGGACGCCCACCGCCGCCACATGCGCGAGAAGCTAAACCTGCGCACGACGAGCGAGCTGATTCGCTACGCCACGCAGTGGGTTTCGGATCGGGCTGGGGCAAGCACCGCCCCTACAGGTACTCACTAAGTAAAAACCCTGAATCCTGGCCGCGCAGCGCGGCCACGGCGCCTGAACAGGCCCCGTAGGAACCGGCCGAGACCGGCCGCTCCAGATGCCGCGAGGTAGACGGTCTGCTCGAGGAGCACGGAGGCCTCGTCCGCCGAGTACTGCAGGGTGAGCATCGCGACCGAGGTGACCAGATAGGCGCCCACGGCCGTGAGGCCCGATT
>CBJNAT010000133.1:0-7174 GCA_966434585.1 uncultured Gammaproteobacteria bacterium
TCCTGCGCGAGGCTCTTCATCATCAGCATCACGCCGCCTTTCGATGCCGCGTAGTTCACGTGGCCCGCCCACGGGATCACTTCATGCACGGAGCTGATGCAGAGAATCTTGCCGGCGGAGCACGACACTTCCGGGCGAACACCGCGGCGACGAAACTCTTTCACGGCTTCGCGCGCACACAGGAACTGTCCCGTGAGGTTCACGCCGATGACACGATTCCATTGCTTCAGCGACATGTCCTCGAAGCTCGCGTCCTGCTGGAGTCCTGCGTTGTTGACGAGGATGTCGACCGTCCCGAAGAGGTCGATCGTGCGCTTGAACATCGTCTGCACTTGCGCTTCTTCGGAAACATCGGCGCCCACGGCAATCGAGCGCACACCGAGCGCTTCGATCTCGTTACAAACGGCGCGTGCCTTGTCTTCACCGGATGAGAAGTTCACCGCGACATCGGCGCCGGCTTCGGCGAGCGAAATGGCGATGGCTCGGCCGATCCCGGAGCTCGCGCCGGTGACGAGGGCTTTTTGGCCGCGCAGGAATTTTTGCGCGGGGCAGTTCGGTAGGACCGGCTTCGGCAAGTGGCTCAGCTGTGAATCGATCATGGGTCGAATCTCCGTTTATGCTTCCCCTCCACCGGTTGCGGGAGAGGTACATGTTGAGGGCCTTTTGAAGAACGCTTCGCGGCCCTCACCCGCCGCTTCGCGTCGACCTCTCCCGCAACCGGGAGAGGTAAACCTGGTGAGTCATGCATCCCGCTTCCTCGGCATCAGCAACTTCGCAATCAGCCCCGTCCAACCCGTCTGATGCGCTGCCCCAACCCCACGACCGATGTCGCCATGGAAGTACTCGTAGAAGAGCAAGTGATCGCGGAAATGCGGGTCGTTCTGCAGCTTCGGGTGATGTGCGAACACGGGGCGCTTGCCGTCCGCGTCCTTCGTGAAGATGCGTGTGAGTCGCTGGCTCAGCTCGTTCGCGGCCGCTTCGATCGTGATGAACTGCCCCGAACCGACCGGGCACTCCACGAGGAACTCATCACCGTAGTAGTGATGAAACTTCTGCAGCGATTCGATGAGCAGATAGTTGACCGGGAACCAGATCGGTCCGCGCCAGTTCGAGTTGCCGCCGAACAAACCGGAATCGGACTCGGCCGGCAGATAACGCACGCTCAGGTCCGAACCATTCACTCGAAACACATACGGCTCGCGTTCGTGCACCTTCGAGATCGCACGGATGCCGTAGTCCGACAGAAACTCATTGGGATCGAGCATGCGGGCGAGCAAGCGCTTCATGCGATGCCCTCGAAGCAGCGACAACAAACGACGTTTTCCCCGGCCTGCGTGATCCCAATGCGAAACGAGGTGCGCCAGATCGGGACGATAGTTGAGGAACCACTCGAGCCGTCGCTTGAACTCCGGCACTCGTTCCAATAGCTCGGGTTCGAGTGTCTCGACCGCGAAGAGTGGGATGAGTCCCACCATCGACCGCACTTTCAAACGCGTCATGCGGCCGTCTGGCGTATGCAGGACGTCGTAGAAGAACTTGTCCTCGTCATCCCACAAGCCGATACCTTCATCGCCAATGTTGTTCATTGCTTCGGCGATGTGCAGGAAGTGTTCGAAGAACTTGGTGGCGATGTCCTCGTACACACGGTTGTGTTGCGCGAGCTCGAGCGCGATGCGCATGAGGTTGAGCGCGTACATCGCCATCCAGCTCGTGCCGTCGGCTTGATCGATGTGACCTCCGGTCGGTAGCTGCGCGCTGCGGTCGAACACCCCGATGTTGTCGAGCCCGAGGAAGCCGCCCTGGAAGACGTTGCGACCTTCTTCGTCCTTGCGATTCACCCACCAGGTGAAGTTCAGCATCAGCTTGTGGAACACGCGCTCGAGGAACTCGATGTCGCCCTTGTCGCAACCGCGGTGTTTGCGATCGATCTGAAAGACGCGCCACGTCGCCCACGCATGCACCGGCGGATTCACATCGCCGAACGCCCACTCATATGCGGGCATCTGTCCGTTCGGATGCATGTACCACTCGCGCGTGAGCAGCACGAGCTGCTCTTTGGCGAACTCGGGATCGATCAGTGCGAGGGGAATGGTGTGGAATGCGAGGTCCCACGCGGCATACCACGGGTACTCCCATTTATCCGGCATCGAAATGATGTCCGCGTTATTGAGATGCACCCACTCACGATTGCGACCGAACTTGCGATGCGCGGGTGGCGGGATCTGCGTCTCATCGCCACGCAGCCACTGCGGTATGTCGAAGTAGAAGAACTGCTTGCTCCAGATCATCCCGGCGAACGCCTGGCGCTGAATCGAGCGCTGATCGGCATCGGCGATATCGTGCTGAATGCTCGCGTAGAACGCATCCGCTTCCGCTTTGCGCGTGGCGAACACGCGATCGAAGTCGTCGAACTGTGGCGTTGTCGTGCTCAGACGCACGCGTACCGTGCGCGATTCACCGGCCGGGATTTCTACGTGCAGCCACGCGGCAGCTTTCGTTCCTTCGTGCGCTGGATTGACGGCGAGCTCGTTGCCGTGAATCACGCGCTCGTGGAAGGCGTCTTTGACGAAGCCTTGGTTGCGTGCGCCCCACAGACGTTGGGTGTTGGATTCGTTGTCGGTGAAGAGGAACGGCGTGAGGCTTGAGGCGTGGGGCGTGGAGGAAGAGTGGAGTTCCGATTTCTGGCCCAGGTCCCAGGCCCCAGGCCCCAGGTCCACTGCCCAGCAGTAGCTTCCCAATGTCGGATGCTCCGCCACGACATGATTGCCGCGCAGCTTCAGCCCCGGCTTCTCCGCTCCATGCTTCCACGCCCACGTATTCCGAAACCACAACTGCGGCAGCACATGCACCGTCGCAGCTTCCGGTCCACGGTTGTGCACCGTGATCCGCATGAGCACGTCATCCACGTCCGCTTGCGCGTACTCCACTTCGACATCGAAGTAGCGGTCGTCCTCGAACACACCTGTGTCCACGAGCTCGTACTCCGCGTCGTGCGCACCGCGTTCGCGATTGCGCTGCGTGAGATCCGCATACGGATACTCGGCTTGCGGATACTTGTAGAGCATCTTCAAGTACGAATGCGTAGGCGTCGCATCGAGGTAGTAGTAGAGCTCCTTCACGTCCTCGCCGTGATTGCCTTCGCTGTTGGTAAGGCCGAAGAGGCGCTCCTTCAGAATCGGATCGCGTCCATTCCACAGCGCGAGTGAGAGGCATAAGCGCTGTTCGAGATCCGAGAAACCCGCGAGACCATCCTCGCCCCAGCGATACACGCGACTGCGTGCGTGATCGTGCGGGAAGTAGTCCCACGCGTTGCCGTGTGGGCTGTAGTCCTCACGGACGGTGCCCCACTGGCGCTCGCTCAAGTACGGACCCCACTTCTTCCATGCGGGATCCGTCTGGCTGCACTCAGCGAGCCGTTGCCGCTCTGCATCCGACATTGCACGCTGCTTCTGGGCGGCGTGCGCCACTGCTTTAGGTTTCGCTGCCATTGAGTTCGCTCCAGGCTCGTAAGGTTTCGGACACGCTCCACGCCTGCGCGCAGCAACCGCGCGGCGCATGAGGCGCATCGCCATCGAAGATTTCGCTGATCTGACCGAGACAGGCATCGCGCAGATGCGCGGCCATCGGCTCGAGGAAGCTACGCGCGAGTTCGGTATCGCCGAAGGCGCGGTAGTGCGCGAGTGCGAATGGGCCGAGTAGCCAGGCCCACACGGTGCCTTGGTGGTAGACGGCGTCGCGGTCGTGAGGGGAGCCGGTGTAGCGGCCCGCATAGCGGGCTGCGGGCGTGAGGCGTGAGGCGTGAGGCGTGAGGGACGAAGAGTCCCTCGGAGCCAAGCTCCGCAATCCCACCGGGGTCCATAACTCGCTTGCGCAGCGCTCGATGATTGAACGCGCGCGCTCGCTTTCGAGCAGCGGATGGCGCAGCGAAAGTGCAAAGATTTGATTCGGCCGCAGACTCGCATCATTCGAGCCGTCCGGCGTGTCGATCACGTCGTAGAGGTAACCGCCCTCCGGGAACCAGAAGCGCTCGAAGCTTTGCTGCACGCGATCGGCCATCGCCTCATAGCGGCTCGATGGCTCACCCAGTTGCTGGGCAAAGCTCTGGAGAATGCGCAGTGCGTTGAACCACAGCGCGTTGATTTCGACGGCTTTGCCGGTGCGGGGCGTGACGACCCAATCGCCGATCTTTGCGTCCATCCACGTGAGCTGTACGCCGGGCTCGCCCGAGCGCAGCAGGCCATCGCTTGCATCCATCCCGATGCCATAGCGAGTGCCGCGTACGTGCCATGCAACGATGTCGACGAGCACCGGATACAGCTCGCGTACCAGTGAGAGATCGTTCGTGGCGCGCCAGTACTCGTCGATGGCGACGAAGTACCAGAGCGTGGCATCGACGGTGTTGTACTCCGGCGCTTCACCAGCATCGGGGAAGCGATTCGGCAGCATGCCTTCGCTGACGTATTGCGCGAACGTGCGCAAGATGCTCGCCGCGAAATCGAAGCGCTGCGTCGTGAGTGTGAGACCGGGCAGTGCAATCATCGTGTCGCGGCCCCAATCGCCGAACCAGGGATAGCCGGCGATCACGGTCGCGCCGTGGGTTACGGGCGTGAGGCCTGAGGCGTGAGGCGTGAGGTTGGACGTGCGTGCCACGACGAACTGGTCGGCAGCGAGAACGAGCTGACCAATCCAATCTTGGTCGTCGTCCTCGCGAAGGCGGGGAGCCAGGCTCTTCGTCGATGAGAACGCCCGGTCGAGCAAGTCGCGTTGCCTCGCGCGTTCGAGCTCGAGTGCTGCTGCCGCTGGCATCGCCTCCTCGCGTTCCGCTGTGAGGATGACGGCCGCCGTTGCTAGGTTATTCAGCTCGATGCGAATGAGCCCGGGGCGGAACAGATCTTCGACATCGTCGAGACCGCGCTCGCTCTCCGCGCGATGTTTGAAGTTCCAATACCCATCGGGCGCGACGTCGAACTGCGCATCGCTACAGAGCAGGCGATACGCGCGGCTGCCACTGAGCACTTCAATGCCGTCGCGAACGACGCCCACACGCAAGTCACGCCAACCGCGTTGCTGCCAGTGATAGTCGCGATCGCCACAAAGCGGGGTGATCTCAAGACTCATACGCTCGCCGCGCGCGAGCGTGAAACTCACATACGTGGTATTCGCGCCGTGCACCATCCACACACGCTGCTCGAGCACTGCATCGCCGAGCACATATGTCCACACCGGCAACGTCCCTTCCAGTCGGAAGCTCTGCAGATGTCGATAGCCGTGAGACTGCGTGCTATCCGCGAACTCATTCGTGCTCAAGTCGTAGCGCACGCCGCCGTACGTGGCGACGACATCCAGTTTCGAGACGAACAGCGTGCGCTCGAGCGGCGGCTTCAGACTGGCGATCAACAGGCCGTGATAGCGGCGTGTGTTGGCGCCGCCGACTGTTCCGGAAGCGAAGCCGCCGATGCCGTTGGTGATGAGCCACTCGTAGCGGGAGGCGGAGTCGAAGGAGGAGAGGACGTCACGTGCAAGTTGGATCTGTTCCGACCCCCTCTCCCGGTCCCGGGAGAGGGTTGGGGTGAGGGCCGCCGGTGACGATTTGCCCTCACCCTGTCCCTCTCCCGCAACCGGGAGAGGGGACGCATGCGCCAGCAGTGTGCGCTTGGTGCTCACGGCCGCACCCCCTGCACATTCAGCGCAATGCGATACAACCGATCGCGCGCCGTGAGATAGAGCGTCGATCCATCCTCACCCCACGCCGCGTTGTGAATCGGGCGTGGCGCGATGATCGTGCCGAGATGCTTACCCACTGCGGAGTAGATGCGCAGACCATCCGGCGCACACACATAAAGATTGCCGGCGCGATCCACTTTCAAGCCATCGAGCGCTTCCTCGCCCGGCACTTCCGCGGTCATGTCGATGAACACTTCACTCTTGCCGACAGATCCATCGCGATTCACAGGGAAGCGCAGTACGACCTTGCGCTCCGGGTCCCGACAATGGACGACCCCGTCGATCGCCTGAACAGGACCACGCACCTCGAGGCGCTCAAGCTCGCGGACGATCGATCTCAACTCGATTGGGGCTTGAACATGAACATGGCCGCGCGGGCACTGGAGAGGGTTGGCGACAACGCCGTCGATATCGCCGAGCAGGTCGGATTCCTGATCACAGGCGAGTTCCGAGAGTTCACCGATGCGTCTCACCCGGTGGTTCTGGACTGAGTGTGATGCCGAAGGGTCCGGCCGCCGAACCTGGTCCCGGGGCTCCCCAGTCCGTCGGGCTTGAGTCTCCCGCGCACATCCTGGTCGTCGAAGACGAGGAGTCGCTGGCCGAATCCGTCCGCTACAACCTCGAGCGGGAAGGGTTCCGTGTCTCGGTCGCAGGTGACGGGCGGCGAGCCTTGGATCTGTTCCGTGTGGAGAGACCCGCGCTCGTGATACTCGATCTGATGCTGCCGGAGATCTCGGGACTCGATGTCTGCAGGACGATCCGCGCGGAGAGCGACGTGCCGATCATCGTCGTGACCGCCAAGGATTCGGAAGCCGATAAGGTCACCGGCCTGGAGCTCGGGGCGGACGACTACGTCACGAAGCCGTTCTCCATCCGCGAGCTCGTCTCGCGGGTCCGAGCCCACCTTCGCCGTTCCGGCATGCAGACGGGGATCGCGCCCGTCGATGACGTGCTTCGTGGAGGCCCGGTGGAGATGGACGTCGCCCGCCACGAGGTTCGGGTGCGAGGCGAGACGGTCGGCCTGCCGCCGAAGGAGTTCGAGCTGCTCGAGGCGTTCCTGCGTCGGCGAGACCGCCTGCTCACCCGCCTGTTCCTGATCGAGGAGGTCTGGGGGGCAGACTACGTCGGCGACACGAAGACCCTCGATGTGCACGTCAAGCGCCTCCGCCAGAAGATCGAGGAGGATCCGCACGAGCCGCGTCATCTGGTGACCGTGCGAGGGCTCGGCTACCGGTTCATCGACCCCTGACCCTCGGCACGGTCGATCCGGATGCGGCTGGTGGACATGGCCTGCCCACGCTTGTACCGTCCGCACGGCCGATTCGTGGAGAGGTGCCGTGCCGTTCCAGGTGATCCCGCGGGAGCTCGAGTTCTTCGACCTGTTCGACCGGCATGCCGACGGCATGGTTCGGGCCGTCGTCGACCTCGGGGTGCTGCTGTCCGACCTTCC
>CBJNAT010000134.1:0-7153 GCA_966434585.1 uncultured Gammaproteobacteria bacterium
AACTCGGGACGGTCCTTGCTGCTGTACGGCGACCCCGGCAACGGCAAGAGCTCGATTGCCAAGGGGATCGGCCGGATGCTGCACGGCGATATCCTCATACCGTACGCGATCGACGTCGGCGGACAGACGCACTGCCGGTGCCAACGCCTGCGCTGTGTGCCTGCACGGCGCCGCTTGCTCACGTCTCGTGAGCGTGCGTGGGGACACCGCGGCAGGAACTGCTTGCGGAAGAGGACGAGCCTTGGCAGCGTGAGAGGAGTCGTACAGGTGGAAGCCATCGGTGCGACGCGATGCGCCCTGTAAGGGCGCCAGTGCTCGTTTACCGATACAGGCTAACCACGCGTCCTGCGCGGCTGCAGGACCGAATGCGCCAAGTTCAGGGCAGATGCGTCAATCGCCATGGGACCGACGACATTGGGATCTTGGGTGCTGCTCATCGTGCGTGCGCTCGAGGATCGGGGCATCGATGGCAAGCAAGTGGCACGACGAGCGGGCCTCGCACCGCGTCTGCTGGGGGACCCGGACGCTCGCTATAACCTGTTCGACGTGCAACGTCTGTGGGCTGCGGCGCTCGAAGCGACACAGGATCCTTGCTTCGGCCTCGAGGTCGGACGCAAGTGGCATCCGACGAGCTTTCATGCACTGGGCTACGCCGCGCTTGCGAGTGGGACGTTGTACGAAATACTGGTCCTGCTCGTGCGCTACAGCCGCATCATCTCCAATGGCGCCGATCTGCGCTGCGTGCGGCGCAAGGGCGACGTCGAGCTGCGCTTGACGGCGCGGTTCGCGGAGCGGCCCGGCACCGAGGCAGCCGTCGATGCGGCGGTGCAAGCCGCATTCGCCGCCATCGCGGTGTTGTGCGAAGTGGCAAGCGGCGCACCGCCGCAGCTACGCGCCGTGACTTTCATACGCGAGCAGGGTCTCGCGAGGCGACGCATGGAGGAAATCTTCGGTTGTCCCATCGTCTGCAACGCCGCTGCGAACGCGCTCGTGTTCGCGCGTGAGGGACTGCACGCGACCCTGACCACCGCCAATCGCGCGCTCAAGCTCGTCAACGAGCGCATCGCGCGTGACTATCTGGGCCGCGCCGAGCCGCGCGAGCTCGCGGAGCGCGTCGACAATGAGCTCGTGCATCTGCTGCCCGCGAATCGAGCCACTCAGGCGAACGTTGCACAGCAGCTGCGCATGAGCTCGCGGACCTTGCAACGCAAGCTTCGCGGCGAAGGCACCACGTTCCGCTCGTTACTGGATCGCACGCGCGAACGTCTCGCGGCGATCTATTCGCACGACGGCACGTTGTCCGCGGCGGAGACCGCTTATCTGCTCGGCTTCGCCGAGGAACGCAGCTTCCTGCGCGCGCGCCGCCGGTGGCGTGAAGAATAGAAAATAAACCGCGCTCGAGCGCAAGGCGCGAGCAGCTTGCTTCGTCTTACGTGGCGCATCGAGAAGCGTTGCCCGCGACCCGCATCCCGGTGCGAAATCAACGCGAGCAAGCGCCGAAGAGTTGACTTGCAACTATCTCTCCGTAGGCAGGATCTATCTGCGCGACAATCCGTTGCTGCGCGACTGTTGACAGTTCGCCGTTGAAATGCACGTTCAGAGTTGCGCCTTCTTGCCTCTGGTCATCGATGGTCAACGTGTTGCTCTGCTCGGATAGCAACTGCTGGCCTCGGCTACAGAGCCGCGGGGCACCTCTTCTGAGTAGACATCGGCATTGATTCTGCCATAACAAATGGCGATACTCGTGCCATGACTTATACCATTCAAATAGATGCCAGTGGCCGGTTGGTCTTGCCGAAAGCTGTCCGCGAACGGCTGAACCTGACGGCAGGGGCACACCTGCGCGCAGAAGTGGTCGCCGGCCACATCGAGCTGACACCTGTTGCAGACGCACAAAAAGCTGAGCTTACCCGTAAGGCGGGGATAGCCGTGTTGAAGCGCACTGGCGTCAAAGCGGATGCGGCAGCTGCGATCGCTTCGGAACGGGAGGCGCTGGAGGAGCGTGCGCTGCGGCGGTGACGCTCTATCTCGACTCATCGGTGCTGGTGGCCGCGCTGGTAGAAGATGAGCCTGCTCACGAATCCTGTCTCAAGATCTTGCGTCGCAAGGATGCGGCGAGCTGGACTCATGCCATCACCGAAGTCTTCGCCACCCTCACGGGCGGACGTCTCGGCTTGCGCGTGCCGTCCGCATTGGCTGCAGAGCTGATAGACACTTCATTGGTATCGCGGTTGCGCTTCCTCGATCTCGGTGCAACAGAGGTGAGCGGCGCTATTCGAGACGCCGAGGCGGTAGGAGCGCGGGGCGGAGCGATCTTCGATTTCCTTCACCTCATCGCTGCACGTCGTGCAGGAGCAACGGTCGTGTACACACTCAACACGAAGCATTTCACAGCGCTGGCGCGAAAGGGCGATCCAAAGATCGAGCGGCCTGAGTGAATTCGCAAGGTTTGCCGGCCGGCCGGCGGTGTAGGCCCGAACGCACGACGAGGCAAACGGCGCCGTCGCCCATCGTGTTGCTTTACGGTTCGTCCGCGTACAGGCATCGCGAGGAAAGCGGCGCCGCCACTCGGTTTCATTCAAAACTGGTTTGCACCGGCGGTGCCCGGGCACCCAATGGCAGCTCGGGCTGATACGACTGCAGCGTGGTTCGCTGCAGGTGCGAGAGGATCTTCGCGATGAGCTGCGGCTCCTCGATGCTGGCGATGAGCTCGAGCTGGCCGCCGCAGCGTGCACAGCCCTCGATCTCAATGCCACACTCGCTGGAGTCGCCGCGCCCAACTCATCGCCACGTGACGCGGCCTCGAGTGCTTCGCCAGATCGGGCCGTTGCTTCGCGGCGCCCACGCCTCAAGGAATACGAAGGCGCCATTCGCAAGGGCGCCATTCTGCTCGGTGTGCAGCCGCGATCGAGCGATGACGTCGCACAGCTCACCCGTTGTTGGCAGAACGACGGCGGGCGGCTGATTCACTCCTGAGCCGTCACGACGACCGCCGTTTCTGGCGCCATGAGCTGGCGCAGCGTGGGCAGCGCGGCGCTCACGACGATCACGATGGGTATCGCGGCCCAGAGCAGCTCCATGAACAGCCGCGGCCGATAGTGCGCCATCGCTTTACCGCGCGGCCCGCGGTAAGAAGCGATCGAATACAAGATGAGCGCAAACACGACGCTACCGGAAGCAATGCAAGCCCAAGCGAGTGTCGAGTGCATGTGTGCGTCACCTATCGGGCGAATGCGGCCAGTCTCGTGAGGAAGGTGTGGTCGCCTTCGATGGCCATGAAACCCACCAGCACGATGAGTGCAATCGGAGGCAAGAGAATCGCCAGCTTCAGGGCCAGGCGTTCCCACTTCATGTGCATGAAGATGGCCACGATGAAGCCGGCCTTGAGCAGCATGAAGATGATGATCAGGGACCAACGCAGCATGCCCTGCAGCTGGTAGTAGTCGACCATGTACGACATCGCGCTGAAGACGAAGAGCAACAGCCAGATCCACAGGTAGATCCTGATCGGATGCTGCTGATGCGTGTCGGCGACCGAATGGCCCAAGTCTCTTGCCACGGCATGATCCATGCTGCACTCCTACCAAAGATAGAAGAACGCGAAAATGAAGACCCACACAAGGTCAACGAAGTGCCAATACAGGCCGGCCACTTCGACCGTCTCGTAGGTTCCCTTGCGATCGTAGAAACCGTTCAAGACGCGTTTCGCCACGACCAACAGATAGATCACACCGGCCGACACGTGCAGGCCGTGGAAGCCCGTGATCATGAAGAAGGACGAGCCGAATTGCGCCGCGCCGAAGGGATTGCCCCAGGGCCGCACGCCTTCGTGGATCAGCTTGGTCCACTCGAACGCCTGCATGCTGACGAACGTCAGGCCGAAGAACGCGGTGGCGAACATCAGCGCAGCCGTCTTCTTGCGATCCCGGCGATACCCGTAATTCACCGCCATCGCCATCGTGCCGCTGCTACTGATGAGCACGAAAGTCATGATCGCGATGAGGAGCAGTGGGACGTGCGCACCGGCGACGTCTAGTGCAAACACCTCGCTGGGGTTGGGCCATGTCGCGAGCGTCGACATGCGCACGTTCATGTATGAGGTCAGAAAGCACGAGAAGATGAACGTGTCGCTGAGCAGGAAGATCCACATCATCGCCTTGCCCCAGGGCACGGGGAAGGCTTGTTTGTCCGCTGAGAAATCCGCGCTGACGCCGCGCAAGCCATTGACCGTCATTGTCTCGTTAGAGGTCATCACTTTGCTCCGCGATTTCGCTTCGCTCCACACTGCGGTGACTAGTGATTTGTGACTGGTGACTGGTGACTGGTAAGAGATGCGAACTTCTTACCAGTCACTAGTCACGAATACACATCACTCTCAGGTCGCCAGCATCAGCCCAAACAACACCAGCCAAACGATCAGCAGGTAGTGCCAGTAGACCGTGCACAGCTCCACGCTCAAACGCACATCGATCGCTTCCACGACCTCATTCTGCAAGCGCAGCAGCGTCCTGCCACAGACGAAGAGACCGCCGAGCAAGTGCAGCGCATGCACCGCGGTGAGCAGGTAGAAGAAGGCAATCGCAGGATCGCGTAAGAACCAACTCTGAGAAGCCGGGGCGACGACGAGCTGCCACGCGTAGAGTTGACCGAAGACGAAGGCCAGCGTGAGCAGTCCGCCCAACAAGAGGCCATCACGCGTGCTCTTCTTCGCTCCGCGCTGAGCGCGGTTGCGCGCCCACTGCATCACCACGCTCGCCGCCAGCAGCACGATGGTATTGAGCCAGAGCACCTTGGGCTCTTGGAGCGGCAGCCAATCGTGGACGGCGCCATGGCCGTGGCCCATGCGCATGTAGTAAGCAGACATGAACAACGCGAAGAGCGACGTGATGACCGCGAGGAACACCCATAGCCCAACGCGCGCCGAGGGACGTCGTTCTTCCGCAGGGACGCTCGCATCGGCAGGTTGCGGCTCCCACGAGCGCGCGGAGAATTTGCGCACTAGAAAGAGCCACAGCACGATGCCGCAGCCGAGCGCTACATAGGCGACCGTGAGGCTCACGTATGCGCTCCCTTCGGTGCACCTTCACTCTGTGGCTGATTCTGCGGAATGAAGTCCTGCGCGGCGCCCGGCACGTTGTAGTCGTACGCCCAGCGATGCACGACGGGCAGTTCCTTGCCCCAATTGCCGTGCTTGGGCGGCGTCTCCGGCGTCTGCCACTCGAGTGTCGTGGCGCGCCAAGGATTCGGGCCCGCGTGCTTGCCCCTCTTATACGACCACACGAGATTGAACAAGAACACCGCCTGCACTGCGGCCACGATCAAGGCCGAGATCGTGATCCACCGGTTCGCAAGCTGCACCGAAGCCGGAATGAACTCGATGGGATCGGGATAAGCGAAGTAGCGCCGCGGCACGCCGAGAATCCCCAAGTAGTGCATCGGCAGAAAGATCGCGTACGCACCGACGAACGTGACCCAGAAATGCAGCTTGCCGAGCGTTTCATCGAGCATTCGCCCGGTGATCTTCGGATACCAGTGATAGATCGCGCCGAAGACGACGAGGACCGGCGAGAGGCCCATCACCATGTGAAAGTGCGCGACCACGAAGTAAGTCGCCGAGAGCGGCACATCGACCGTCACGTTGCCGAGGAAGAGACCCGTGAGACCGCCGTTGATGAACGTGAAGATGAAGCCGATCGCAAACAACATGGGCGTCGTGAGATGCACGTCCCCACGCCAGATCGTGAGCACCCAGTTGTAAACCTTAATGGCCGTCGGTACGGCAATGATCAATGTCGTGGTCGCAAAGAAAAACCCGAAGTAGGGGTTCATGCCGCTCACATACATGTGGTGCGCCCACACCACGAAGCTGAGACAGCCAATCGCCAGAATCGCCCACACCATCATGCGGTAGCCAAAGATGTTGCGGCGTGCGTGCGTGCTGAGCAGGTCGGAGACGATGCCGAAGGCCGGCAGCGCGACGATGTACACCTCGGGGTGGCCGAAGAACCAGAACAAGTGCTGGAACAGGAGCGGGCTGCCGCCGCTGTGCGTGGTGTTCTCACCCATCGAAGAGATGGCCGGCACGAAGAAGCTCGTACCCGCGAGCGCATCGAGCCCCATCATGATCGCGGACACGAACAGCGCTGGGAACGCGAGTAGACCGAGAATGGATGCGGTGAAGATGCCCCAGACCGAAAGCGGCATCCGCATGAACGTCATGCCGCGACAGCGTGCCTGCAGCACGGTCGTCACGTAGTTCAGGCCGCCCATCGTGAATGCGACGATGAAGATCGCGAGCGAGGCCAGCATGCAGATGATGCCCCAGCTCGCGCCCGGTGTGCCGGGCATGATTGCCTGCGGCGGATAGAGCGTCCAACCCGCACCCGTCGAGCCACCCGGCACGAACATGCTGGCGACGAGTACCAGCACCGCCAGGAGGTACACCCAGAAACTCAGCATGTTCATGTACGGGAACACCATGTCCCGCGAGCCGCACATCAGCGGAATGAGAAAGTTGCCGAAACCGCCAAGGAAGAGCGCGGTGAGCAGATAGATCACCATGATCATCCCGTGCATGGTGATGAACTGGTAGTAGTCCTGCGGCGCGATGAGCGAGAAGACGTGCGGAAAGCCGAGCTGCAGACGCATCAGCACCGACAAACCCAGCGCCACGAGGCCGATCGCAATCGCGACGATGCCGTACTGAATGGCGATGACCTTGTGGTCCTGACTCCAGATGTACTTGCGTATGAACGACTGCGGCTCGGCGTGGTCGTGTTCGTGATCGCGGTCGGCGATTGCGACGAAAGCCATGATTACTCCTGCCAAAGTCGGTCAGTCAGTCGGCTAGTCAGCTAGTCGGCTAGTCGGCTAGTCGGCTAGCCAGAAAGCCCGAGTGCGCTCTCTCTGGCTAGCTGACTAGCAAGCTAGCCGGCTAGCAGACTCATAAGGTCCGCACGTGCGCCATCACATCGCTAACCGCTTCATCTTTCGTCAGCGACTTCGCGATCGGCTGGTCGGACGAGACCCGCGGCCGCTGGCCGGCGGCGGTGGCCTGGCTGAGGCAGCAGCACGCGCGGGGCGCGCTGGTCTGCTCGGTCTGCACCGGCTCGCTGATGCTCGCCGAGGCCGGGCTGCTCGACGGCGAGGAGGC
>CBJNAT010000135.1:0-7151 GCA_966434585.1 uncultured Gammaproteobacteria bacterium
TCGACGGCGCACTCCGGAAGCAGTTGCCGATCGTTCGCCGTCACGCATCGCAGACGGCGCGCGATGCGAGCTCCACTCGTCAACACGATCCCATTCAGAGGAAATCCGCATGAACACATTGATCATCCGTGGCTGGAGCACGTTGCTTCTGACGATTGCGTGTGTCTTTGCCGTATCGGCCGCTGAGCTCGATCCGGATGTGCTCTCGCTGCAACAAGCCTGGGCTGTCGCGAACTACGAAACGCCCGAGGGCGATGCTCGTAAGAAGGCGTTCGAGAACTTGAGCGCACGTGCCGAAGCGCTCGTGCAGAAGTATCCGCATCGCGCCGAACCGCTCATCTGGCAGGGCATCGTGCTCAGCACGTACGCAGGCGTGAAAGGCGGGTTGGGCGCGCTCGGTCTTGCGAAGAAGTCGCGTGCCGCATTGGAAGCCGCGCTCAAGATCGATCCGCAGGCGCTCGACGGATCGGCGTACACGAGTCTCGGCACGCTCTACTACAAAGTGCCCGGATTTCCGGTCGGCTTTGGCGATGACGACAAAGCACAGGCCTATTTGCAGAAAGCGCTCGCCATCAATCCGACCGGCATCGACCCGAATTATTTCTATGGCGAGTTCCTGTACGAGCAGAAGGACTACGCGAAGGCGCAGCAGTATCTGCAGACGGCGTTGCACGCCCCGGGGCGTCCGGGCCGCGAAGTGGCCGACCGCGGTCGCAAGCAGGAGATAGAGGCGCTGTTGGCGAAGGTCAGCCACAAGGTCGGTTAGTGACTTGGTGATCGGTGACTCGTGACTGGCAAGAAGTTTCTTCCTTGTCACCAGTCACTGATCACCGATCACTGTCTCTTCTCCACATACTCCACGTAGAACAACTCACAAGCACCCGCCCCCGTGTCGGTGCGGCTGAGCGAGGTGTTCCAGTGGTAGCCATCCGGCCGTGACGCGTTCACGAGCAACCCGCGCAAATGCACGAGGTGCCCGGGGCGAACCTGCAGCAGCATCTCCTGCACATCGCTCGTGGCGGGGATGAGATGCATGTTCGCGGCCGACACGAGTGCGGTGCGCAGATCGATAGCCTGCTCATCCGGATAGATCGTGAAGAAGCGTCCGCCTTGCGTTACACGAAAATGTTCGAGCACCGCACTGTCGGACATAGGCCCCCACCCCACCGCGAAGTCGATGGGCGATAGGCGCGCGCCGCCATCGGTACGGTAACGCTCCACTGCTAACACTCGCGCTTCGATGTCGTAGTGCGCCCGCGGCTCGAGCTCGAAGTCACCGAAGTCGATGCGTGCAAGGTCGATGGGAGTCTGCAGCGGCTGGTTGGGCGCGAGCACGCCCGGATGTCGCTCGATAGCGCCGCCTGACATCATGCCGAAGATGCCGGCGCCCACGAGTCCAAGGGCGATGACGAGTTTGAGGGTGTCGGATCGCAAGCGGAGCGGTTTGTGGTTGTTGTGCCAGCCCCTGATCCTGACGCGGCTCGCGACCTCATGCCGTGAGCCGCGACACCCTACAGCCGATCGCTACGGAATCTGGATCTTGCCGCCGCCGCGCCCAGGGGGCATGCCGCCGCCCGTGAGACCTGGGATGTTCCCCTGCGGCACGACGAGCTGCGATGCAGCTTGCCGGCGCATTTCCTGAATCTGCTGCACTGTGCGCTCGATCGCCTCGGTGGCCGCCTTGGAGAAGCCGGCAACGGCCTGATCCAACGTGGCGCCTTCTATTTCGAAGTTGATCGGCACCGGACCCATGTTCGTCATGATCTCGGCCTGACCCACGAACAAAGTGGGGCGGGAAGAATCTTTCTCCCCCGATGCAGTCACGGGCGTGAGCCGCCGCAGCGCCCCAACCTTGCGGTCCGTGAACATCTCTTCCAGATACAGTCCGGCCGCATCCATCTCCGGTTCGCGTGGCTCACTCATATTCAGCCTCTTCAAGCAGCAATTAACGATAAGGCAGGCAGTACACCAGCGAACCCCACCGTACTTCAAGGTACCTTATGGAAAGCACCCCGTTTCGCCTCCATAAAGCAATTCGTCACGCCGCAGCTCGGCGCTACAATCGCTCCAATTCGTCACTCCAATTTCGACCATGCCGCAACCGGACAATCCTTTCAGCGAAGCTTTCGGCAAGGCCGTCGACTTAGGCAATCGCATCGCCGATACCGATGACAAGGCAGACTTGTGGGACATCGCCGACGGGCTGCTCGCGGGCGCCATTCAGTACTGGCTCTACTCCCGACAGCCCTGCAGCGATCCTGCCTGCGAGGACTGCGCTCCCATCAGCACGGCCGAAGGTCGCTTGAGCGAGCTGCGCAAACTGCTCGAGCAGTTTGCCGGCGAGAGTGAGTACTACCACTCGCCCACCGACCATAACGTCGGACGCGCGTAGCGGGTTTGGCTCGCCCCTCTTGATCTGCGCGCGTTCCTGAGCAGGGGCCGCGCGCCCGCACCCCGGCGGCATTCTGTCAAGGCGATTGGCTGGCCGTAAATCACTGATCCGTCGGCACTTTTCTCTCCCGCCGCACACCGCCCTCCCGCAGTGAGACTTGGTTCACACCAGCCTGCGAGCGGCGCTTCCCACACTGACTAAACCGTTGAGCCCTTAGCTCGAGAGCACGGGAGTCATCGATGGGACTGTTGCGAAACATCAAGTTGCGTCGCCGCGCCTACGACTGTGCGTACAACTCCTTCCGCTTCGCTTCGCGTCTACGGGGCGATCTGAGCGAGTTCGCCCCCTCGCTGCACGACACTTTGCAGAGCGTGGCGGATGAGCTCGCCGCCCTCGCGCGCGACGCTTGCCCAAATGCGAGCGAGCGGCGCCATCTGATCGAGGGCTTGGAAGCGGCGCTGCGTGCGAACGGCCTCTCGGATGAGGCCCAGGTCTACATCGTCTCGCAGCTCGCGCCGCGAATCATGGCCGGCGAGCCGCAGAGCGCGGGCGCGCAGCCGTGGTCTCGCATCGCCGTATAGCAAGGCTTCCCTTTCTCCTTCTGGCAGCAGCCCGTCGCCCGTAACCCGGAGCCCAAAAAAGTGAGACCTGCGTCTCACAGCATGGGAAGCAGCGAGGTACTGCTTGACGCATCACGGATGGCGCGAGAAGAATCGCTGCGTGATCAAGGCAAACCCGCCGAAAGGCGGGGACGCAAAGCTTCCGGTCTACGGGTGTCTTGCCTAGGACAGCGGGGTTGCCACGAGTCGTGACGAGCGACTGCACTTAGATCCGCAGCGTGCCCTCGGGCGCGTCATCACTATCAAGCGGATCAGGCGTGATGCCCTATGGCGCGAACGCGACACGCCGCTGTTCCAAGTCCCGAACGATCGAAGCTGCGCTTGCCCTGTGCGTGTGTGGTGATTCTTACGTTCGGGGAAGAAACGTGGAACAAAGCACCCGGAATCTCGAGACCGCGACACTGGCTTCGGTCCCTCAAAGCTCAGGCCAAGGCTCGGCGCTGTACGTCATCAATCTGTGCGCCTCGATGACGCCCATCGCACATGAAAAGCCAGTGCCCGGTTTCGAAACTTATCGTGTGTATCAAGTCTCGCGAAAAGAGGACGGCCGCGTTCGCTATCGGCTGCGGCTCGGCTTCTTCACCGACGAAGCCGAAGCCGAGACGGCGCTCGCACTCATTCGCGAGCACTACCCAACAGCTTTCGCCGCTTCGCTTTGCGATGACGATGAGCGACATACGCGCGGCTACGGCAATAGCGCCCAGGTCCCACGGCCCGTCACGATGACAGCTTCGGCAGCAGCATCCGCGCCGAGCGCGACCGCACCCAAGGCGACGCCAACGAGCCCGACGTTAAGGCAGCCAACCGCAGCCGTAAAAACACCAGCACCTTCAAAGAGCACGCCTGCCGCAAAGCTCACCGACACTGTCGTCTCTGACACGCAGCGCGTGCTTGCACTCAAGATGGATTCGGCCAAACAGCCTACTGGGAACTCCGCAGCGACACCGGCAGCAAAGCGGGACGTCCCGATGGAACTCGAGATCGAGTGGACGCCGCCCCCGACCACGGCAGCCAGCAAACCGACCCCGAGTAAACGCGAGTCTGAGGCTGTGAAGCCCAGCGAACCCAAGATCGAACTCACCCTCGCAGCGGAGCCGGCCGTCCCTGCACCGAGCGCGCCCACCAAGACCGCTGCCAGCGAGCCCTTCCACGTCGGCAAGGGCGTGGACATCCCAGCATCGGCCCTCAGCTTGTCATTGGAACCTACGCCTCCTTCGCAGGTGCACGCTGAACAGCCCGCGAGGGCCGCTGTAAAGGCAGCACCCGCCACACCGCCCAAAACAGCGCCGGCGAAAGCCGCTGTGCCCAAGACGGTGCACTCGCAGCCTGCACCTTCGCTGCCCGCAGCGGGCAAACCACTCTCGGCTAAGAGCGTACAGGTCAAGAAGCCCGCCGTATCCGCGACACCGAAGCGACCCGCTGTGTTGGACCTCGATGCGCCGCTGCCCGACCTCGACAGCACGCAAACGATCCGTGCACTCACACCCGCCGAACTCGACGACGAGAGCCAACCGAAATGGTTCGCCGTGCAACTTGCCGTGTCCGAACAGGCGATCAATCTCGAAACGATGCCGCAACTCGACATCTTTGCGGCGTATTCGTTGTATTCGATTGCGACGGCCGGCAGCGGCAAGATCCTGCATCACATGCGCATTGGCTTCTTCAAGGAGGAAGTCTCGGCCGAAGCAGTGTGCGGCTATCTCAAGACCTTCTTCGCGAGTCCCACGGTTTTGCGAGTCAGCGTGGCGGAGTACACGCGGTTCGCAGAGGGGCAGAAACAGGTCGCTCCCGCCGAGCCCAAGGCCAAGGTGATCGACATCTCCGCCGCGCGCGACCGCTCACCTTCCAAGGAAATTCCGATGGTTACGCAGGAAGTGGTGAACCCGGCGATCACGGGTCGGTTCCCGAAACCGACCATCGATTCGACGGGCACGCACAAACGACCTGTCGCTACCCCGAGCAAGCCCCCTGCGAACCCCGCGATAGCGGCGAAGACTGCGGCGAAAACGAAGAGCTCCACGTCGAGCAGCGGCAAGCACCGGACATTGCAAGAGGCGCTACTTGCGGAAGCCCGTGAGGTCGAGCTCTCGGAAAGCGCAATCCGACGCCTGCCCAAGAACAACTCGCTCTTCTCGAAGCTATTCGGCAAAAAGTAGCCGCCGCTTCCAACTGGCCGATGCGCTTCGGCACACTCGAGGCCCCAAACCTCGAGCGTGCCCGCATGACCTTCAAGACTGCCGACCTCTGCGATCAATTCGAGAACGAAGTGGATGTTTGCGAGCCGCTGTTCCGGGACTTTGGCGGTCGCACCCACTTCGCGGGCCGCATCACAACCATCAAGTGCTTCGAGGACAATTCGCTGGTCCGCACGCTCGTCGGGGAATCCGGCGAAGGTCGCGTGTTGGTCGTGGATGCCGGTGGCTCGCTGCGCCGCGCCGTGCTTGGCGATCTCCTTGCGCAGAAGGCCGTGCAGAACGGCTGGTCCGGGGTACTCGTCTACGGCTGCATCCGCGATTCAGCGGAGATAGGCACGATGGCGTTGGGTGTGAAGGCGCTTGCTACTCATCCGTTGAAGACCGACAAGCGCGGCGAGGGCCAGCGCGACATCCCTGTGCGCTTCGCGGGCGTCGTGTTTCGCCCTGACGATTGGCTCTATGCCGATGAAGATGGAGTGATTGTTGCGAGGCGCGAGTTGTTCGGCTAGTTCGCTAGTCGGCTGGTCTGCTAGTCAGCTAGCTTGCTAGCCAGAACAGATCGCCTTCTCTGGCTAGCCGACTAGCTGACTAGCAGACCTCAAAACCCGACAATCACCCCCAGTTGCGCGCTGTGTTGCAGGAATGTGTCGGATTTGACGCGCAGAAGGCACGTTGCGCCGCCGCCCTCCGACGCGCAGAACAGATTCGAGTCGCTGCCCAGTAGCGTCACGTAGGTCCGCCATTCGGCCCGCACACCGATGTGTGGCGTGACGGGTACTCGCACTCCCGCGCCCACCGTAAACGCAAACCTCGTTTCGCTCTCGAGGCCGCTGAGATCGGGACTGAAGTGCGCCGCCCCGATCGTCATGCCGAAGTACGGAATGAAGCGCTTGCCTTCCGACCAGGCAACTGTGCCGCCAATCTGGAAGTAATCGATGTCCAGGTCGAAGGGGGAGGCGCCTCCTTCGATCTCCGTGCCATAGGTCGCATACAGCAGCTCGTAATAACGCGCATCCGCCTCCTCGACATTGAACACGATGCCCCAACCCGATTCGTCCGCGACATCGAGCTCGCCGCCGGCTTCATCTTCGAAGTCATCACCCGTCGCATAGCTATAGAACGGCGTGATCTGAAAGCGCTGTTCCTCCGCCCCGTTTGCCACCTGCACGACACCGATGAGCAACATCGACGCTGCGAGCCCCCTCACTCGTCTCCAATCGGCGACTGGCCGGGTGTGGACGTCGCACTCGCAGGACACACTCGGGTCAGAGACTGTGGCCATCGGGATCTCCCATGTTCTTCAAACGTTCAGCGTCTGGTCTGGTTCGCACGTATAAAAGGGGCGCCCTCGTCATTCGCCGCGAACCAACGCTGCGCACCGCAGCGGTTCGTACGTTACCATTTTCCCGTCGACTTCCCGCCCACTTGGAATCGCGCAATTCATGAAGTACTCGAGCATCATCGTGGCGGCCATCTTCGCTGCCATGACTTTCGGTCTGTGGGCATCGATCAATCGTCCGCACGACGAACCGGAGTGGCCAGCGCGCATTCGCGGCTTTGCATTCTCGCCCTATCAGGCGAATCAGGATCCCGACGAAGGCAAGTTCCCGTCGGTCGAGCAGATCGACGGCGACCTCGCATTGCTCGCGGGCAAGACCACAGCGATTCGCACGTACTCGAGTCTGAACACACTGCACGAAGTGCCGCGGCTCGCGGCCAAGCACAAGATCAAAGTGGCGGTGGGGGCGTGGATCAACAAGGATCCGCAGACGAGCATGGAGGAAGTGCGCAGCGCGATCGAGCTTGCCAACACTGAAGACAACGTCATTCGCGTCATCGTCGGCAACGAAGCGGTGTGGCGAAAGGACGTTACCGTCGAGCAAATAATCGAGTATCTGGATTACGCGCGACAACGTTCCGATGAGCCCGTGAGCACCGCCGAAC